>NZ_JAMPNZ010000020.1:0-231449 GCF_028479625.1 Providencia sp. PROV197 | reverse complement strand
CACTTTTAGTAAGTTACCTTTCACCATACACCCCGAAATCTTGCTGGGTTACTTGCTGTATATCGCACTGTATGTTGTATATTCGTGTGTCCTAAATAATCCTGAATTAAACGTGTATCGGCGCCTTTATCCGCTAATGCATAACCGCATGCATGCCGTAACATATGAGGATGAATACCAAGAGTCAGCTTAGCTAGCTCGCCGAGCCGTGAAAAAAGTTGATAAAAGCGCTGGCGAGTCATGGCAGTTCCTCTTTCAGATAAAAATAACCACTGACTTTCTTTCCCTTTCCATGTATTTCTAATTTTTAGCCAAGCTTTAATCAGCGGGATCTCTTCATCAATCAATGGATGATTTACTGAAAAACCATTCTTTAAACGATGAACATATAGCTCTTTACTTTCTAAGTTAAGATCAGATAACTTTAGCGATAGAGCTTCACTTGCTCTTAATCCATGTATAAAGCACATATAAATTAAGCAAGAATTACGTTCGGGATGACGAGATAAACGACAAGCAGCTAAAAGACGAGATATTTCTTGGTGAGTTAAATATTTACGAGTGGACATGAACATTTCCCATTTTAATCAGAAAAAGCCAATCATATCTAACTTATTCCATCTAACACATTACTTTTTAGATAAATATAATTATTTTATTCTATAGGTGAAATAAAAGTTCATTTTCTATCCGCTGAAATAGTAATAAAAGTTTAATTAACTAAATTTAATATTTGTAAAATCATTTTTCACATATTTTTTGAATGAACGTTTATTTGGATTACCGTATTCATCTGGCTTTGAAGCTAGCTTTAATTACCTAAAACTAATATACCTAAATCAATAAGGCCATAGGCTAGATTTTCAGCAGGTTCATTAAAGCCTAGCAGCTCGGCTGCTGCTTTGTCGCCTTCACATAAAGGGGTTTTGAACATCGCTATTTTCTTGGTCGATTCCCATTTTTTCTTCATTACTCCTATTAGCTCAGTCGGTTACTAGAGGCACAATCATTTTAAAATACGGCTTCTATGTAACTTATTGAAATAAAATTATTTAATGTTGATTTCTGAATCAAGGTCACCCTCCTTACTTTTGTCATACATTATTGATCGCGCACAATACCCATCTATATGCCCGCTATAAAATAACTATTGAAATCAGAGAAGTGAAAAATACCAAAAATAAATTTTAAAAAAATTATTTATAACGTTAAGAAGCAATGTTAAGTGAGGCAGATATGGATAAAGCATTATCTGATGGATTACTCCAATCGGAGATCAGCCGTCGAAAACTAGTGCAAACCAGTACGGTGGGCGGGCTCGCGCTTGCTAGCGGTGCATTAAGTTTACCTTTTAGCAATGTTGCCAATGCCAATGAAGCGACGCCAACCCCTGAAGAAAAAATTGTCTGGAGTGCGTGTACCGTTAACTGCGGAAGCCGTTGCCCGCTGCGTATGCATGTGGTGGAGGGGGAAATTAAATACGTTGAAACCGATAACACGGGTGATGACGTGTATGGCGATAAACACCAAGTGAAAGCCTGCCTGCGTGGTCGCTCTATGCGCCGCCGCGTGTATAACCCTGATCGTTTAAAATACCCAATGTTGCGTGTGGGCGCGAGAGGGGAGGGAAAATTCAAGCAAATCACTTGGGAAGAAGCTTACGACCTAATTAGTGGTAACCTCAAGCGCATTATTAAAGATTACGGTAATGAAGCGGTCTATTTAAACTACGGTACAGGTACTTTAGGGGGGACAGTTGCGCGTTCATGGCCGCCAGCGAACTCACCAATTGCGCGTTTAATGAACTGCACGGGTGGTTATTTAAACCATTATGGAACATACAGCACAGCACAAATTAGTTGTGCAATGCCATATACTTATGGCAGTGGTGCGGGTAATAGCGTGTCCGATATCGAAAATTCAAAATTGGTGGTGTTGTTCGGAAATAACCCTGCGGAAACACGGATGAGCGGTGGGGGGATCACTTATCAATTAGAGCAAGCCCGTGAACGTTCTAATGCACGAATGATTGTTATCGACCCTCGTTATACTGACACTGCCGCAGGGCGTGAAGATGAGTGGATCCCTATTCGTCCAGGTACTGATGCCGCATTAGTGGCAGGGCTTGCCTATGTGTTGATCACTGAAGATTTGGTTGATCAGCCATTTTTAGACAAATATTGTGTTGGATATGATGAAAAAACACTCCCCGCGAATGCGCCTAAAAATAGCCATTATAAAGCGTATATTTTAGGGCAAGGGGATGACGGCATTGAAAAAACACCTCAGTGGGCAGCAAAAATTACGGGTATTCCAGCCGATAAAATCATCAAATTAGCACGAGAAATCGGTAGTGCGAAACCTGCTTATATTAGCCAAGGCTGGGGGCCACAACGCCATTCTAACGGGGAACAAACCGCACGCGCGATTGCTATGTTGCCGATTTTAACGGGGAACGTGGGGATCAGCGGAGGTAATACAGGGGCGCGTGAAGGAAATTACGATATCCCCTTTGAGCGAATGCCAACCCTTGAGAACCCAGTTAAAACCAGTATTTCGGTGTTCTTATGGACGGATGCTATTGAACGTGGCCCTGAAATGACCGCAACTCACGATGGTGTGCGTGGTAAAGATAAGCTGGACGTACCGATTAAATTTATTTGGAACTACGCTAGTAACAGCTTGATTAATCAGCATTCTGATATTAATAAGACTCACGACATTCTTCAGGATGATAAAAAATGTGAAATGATTGTGGTCATTGATAACCACATGACCGCATCGGCAAAATACGCGGATATCCTTCTGCCCGATTGCACGGCTTCTGAGCAAATGGATTTCTGTCTCGATGGTGCTGCGAGTAATATGGGCTATGTGATTTTTGCCAGCCAAGCCATTGAACCACGTTTTGAAAGTAAAACTGTGTATGAGATGTGTACGCAAATCGCACGCCGTATGGGGGTTGAAGAAAAGTTCACTGAAGGGCGCACTCAAGAAGAATGGCTGCGCCATTTATATGAAATTTCAAGGGAAAAACTGCCTGAGTTACCAGATTTTGAGACCTTCCAGCAGCAAGGGATCTACAAAAAAATGAACCCGCAGGGGCACGTGGTGGCACATAAAGCGTTCCGCGAAGACCCGATTGCGAACCCATTAAATACCCCATCAGGCAAAATTGAGATCTACTCCGACCGTCTAGCCGATATCGCTAAAACATGGACTCTTGAAGAAGGGGATCTTATTTCGGCTATCCCGATGTATTCCCCTGGCTTTGAAAGCCATGAGGATAAACTGACTAAGCAATACCCACTGCAGCTGAGTGGCTTCCATTATAAATCCCGTGTTCACTCTACATATGGCAACGTAGATGTGATTAAAGCCGCTTGCCTACAGGAAATGTGGATCAACCCAATTGATGCTGCGCGCCGTAATATTAAAAATGGCGATATGGTACGTATATTCAATGACCGTGGTGAAGTGCATATCAATGCGAAAGTGACGCCACGAATTATTCCAGGTGTTGTGGCAATGGGGGAAGGGGCATGGTATGCGCCAGATGAAAACAAGATAGACCACGGGGGAAGCCTTAATGTCCTGACCACGCAGCGCCCGTCGCCGCTGGCAAAAGGCAACCCGCAGCACAGCAATCTTGTTGAAGTGGCTCGGGTATAGGGAGGAGATAAATTATGACAACACAATATGGTTTTTATATTGATTCAGCCCGTTGTACGGGGTGTAAAACGTGCGAATTAGCGTGCAAAGACTACAAAAATTTATCTCCCGAAGTGAATTTTCGGCGTATTTATGAATATACAGGCGGTGACTGGCAAGAAGATAACGGCGTCTGGCACCAAAATGTTTTCAGTTATTACCTGTCAATTTCGTGTAATCACTGTGAAGACCCTGCGTGCGTCAAAGTGTGCCCAAGCGGGGCGATGCACAAGCGTGAAGACGGCTTTGTGGTGGTGGATGAAAGTGTCTGTATCGGTTGCCGTTACTGCCATATGGCTTGTCCATATGGTGCACCACAGTTTAATGCTGAAAAAGGGCATATGACAAAATGTGATGGCTGTTATGAACGTGTGGCCGAAGGGAAAAAACCGATTTGTGCTGAATCTTGCCCGTTGCGTGCATTGGATTTTGGCCCAATCGAGGAGCTGCGCAAAACGTATGGCACCTTGGCGGAGATCGCGCCATTGCCTGAAGCGCATTACACCAAGCCAAATATTGTTATTAAGCCGAATGCGAATAGCCGCCCTGTGAACGACACCACGGGTCACTTAGCTAACCCAAGGGAGGTATAAGATGGGCAACGGATTACATGAATGGCCGCTGATCCTGTTTACAGTATTAGGACAAAGTATTGCGGGGGCAGTGATTGTGACTGGCCTTGCGTGGTTATCGACAGATGATAAACAGCAAAAACAGCGTATTGTGAATGCAATGCTGGCTTTGTGGGTGCTGATGGGGTTAGGTTTCTTGGCGTCCATGATGCATATGGGGTCGCCGTTACGTGCATTTAACTCAATGAACCGTGTTTTTTCATCATCACTGAGTAATGAAGTGCTGTTTGGCTCCCTCTTTTTTGCACTGGGGGGCTTATGGTGGCTGCTGGCGGTGCTGAAGAAAATGCCTGAAGGGCTCGGTAAAATTTGGTTGCTTCTCACCATGGCGATGGGACTGTTATTCGTCTGGGCGATGACTCGTGTCTATATGATAAGCACAGTACCGACATGGAACACGCCACATACCACGATTGGCTTCTTTATGACTGCCTTTGTCGTTGGGCCGATTTTAGGTACGTTGTTATTACGTATTGCTAAATTTCCGTGCCACAG
Source organism: Providencia sp. PROV197 (assembly GCF_028479625.1). Taxonomy (NCBI): domain Bacteria; kingdom Pseudomonadati; phylum Pseudomonadota; class Gammaproteobacteria; order Enterobacterales; family Morganellaceae; genus Providencia; species Providencia sp. PROV197. The sequence continues at coordinate 226,611 of NZ_JAMPNZ010000020.1, read as the reverse complement.
TGGGCGGCTCGCACTGATCAGCATTGTGGCGTATGTGATTACGATTGCCTCTGTGCTGGTGCAAAGTGGTGAAATCGCACTGATAGCATCATCGGTACAACGTGCGAGTGCTTTAGTTCCTGATTTTGGTTCGCTGCAAATGGTGCGTTTAGTGGCAACAAGCCTTGGTTTGATGTTATGGATTTTACCGCTAATGAAGCAAAACCAGCCATCCGTTATCAGTTTGTTCATCGGCACATTGTTGGTGTTGTTCGGCGAATTAATTGGACGCGGGCTGTTCTATGGTCTACATATGACAGTAGGAATGGCAGTCGCCTAATCGGTAAAACATCTCAACGTAGGGAGCCAGTTTCCCTACGTTGAAAACGCAGAGACAATCAATATGCATGATGCGCAATTTCTTGAACACGTTGCTGTAACGGGGCGGGTTTTGGGTTCTTTATTTTATTTTGCTCCAGACAGTGAAAATAACGCGGAGCTCATCGCGATTTTGCGAGAGCCAACATGGCATGAAGAGTGGCCATTTTCGTTGGCATCACTTAATGAAATTAACGCATTATTTGCAGATTCAACAAAACAAAATGAGCCACTTGATGAAGCGTGGCAGCGGTTATTTATCGGCCCCTATGCCTTACCTGCACCACCTTGGGGTTCAGTGTGGTTAGATAAAGAAAATATTATTTTTGGGGATTCTACCGTTGAGCTGCGCCAATGGATGCGTTCAAAAGGGATTGAGCCCGCCACAACGCAAAAAGAACCAGAAGACCATATCGGTTTGATTTTGATGTTAGCCGCCTGGCTGGCGGAACAAGATAGGCGAAATGACCTTGAGGAATTGCTAGCGTGGCACTTGCTACCTTGGTCGGCACATTTTCTTGATGTTTTCGCCACGCAAGCCAATAGCAATTTTTACCGTGGGCTCGCGATGCTAACGCAAGAAACGCTAGCGGGAATTCAAAAGCAATTATCTTTACCCGTTATGCAAAAAACGGTGTATTACAAAGGGAATGCGCCTGAGTAATGCTTGAAAAGAAAGCCAAATTTTTGGCTTTCTTTCTTTTGGACCGTTAAACCAACCGCCAAACCAATTCTTGCCTGTTATCTATCGTCCAATGTGATTTTTTTCCTGAAAAACTCACTCCGCCAACCCATCGTGTTTCTTCAATGTAATTGAGTGCATAGGCGTGACCATTAAGTACGTTTTCGCCTATATCACTAAGGAATAAAGGTTGTTTTTCAAAAGGTCGTTGTTGGTCGTTTGATGTTAATAGTGGTGTGGCACCGATTAAACAAGGTTTGAGTAGGCAATAAAACATCAAATCCCCTAAAAATGGCAAAGGTTCCAGGTGCTCAATAAGGGTTTTAAACGTATCCTCAAGGGTCGCACCAGGGTTATCACGGAGATAATGCAGTGCTAGGGATTCTGTGAGGGACAGCCCTGTTTGGTTATTGGGATACTCTTGCAACATCCTGAATAATGCAGGCGCAAGCAGTGGTAGAGTGGGGTAATGCTGCCGAGCGGCTTTGGCAAAATTTGTTGGGTTCTCATCGGTAAATGCTGCCCAGACGTGCTTGGCAATCTCAATTTCTGTCCGTCCGATAGTTCTTCGTTGTGCCCATAGCCAAGGTAAAATCTCAGGCGAAAGCTGGCCGAAGCCGACAAAGCGTTTTATGCCAGGAATGCTAGCTATATCAATCAGTTCAAGTGAAGGATAAGTCGGGTTGAGGTTTGCCAGAACACGAATTAAAAACAGTTGATCATATGGGTCTGCTTCACACCAGAAAATGACTTTTTCGCTCTCCGCTAGCTGAGATAGAGCATGGTATTCTTGATCAAATTGCTGGGTAATTTTCTTAAGTGGGATAGAAAAATATTGGCTAAGTGTATGAGTTCGCAACGAACGATACTGATCAAAAGGCAGAGAAGGGACGGGACCAAGGCAAAAGGGGTCAGTAAATGGGACAAAAGCTCCAGTAAAACCCGCCACCCGCAGTTTATGTTCAATATCATGACCGCAGCGCCAATGCGTTGTTTGGCTTTCATTATCGGCGCTAAAGTTTGGGTTATTTGCGGCAAATAAAACCGTATCGACATGGGCTTTTAGCTTTGGCCAGCTTGAAAAGCCAAGTTCATTGGCAACCAACCATTGTGCAGATGCTAAAGTGATATCAGCGTGAGGATGGGTTTGCTCAAGCAATAAACGTTGCTCTGAAGCTTGCCCCGCTTTCATTTGTTGCAGTAGCTTTTTGGCTTTTTTACGAAAAAAATTTAGGTTGATTAACCCGTTATTAACAGGAAATTTTGGCATACGAGCTCCTTGATTACCGATATCCGCATTCAGGTAGGGCCGTAAGATAAATGAATAAGTGAGTTAGCCTGAGCAGGGCTCTTTCCGCGGATGGATGCATGGCAGATGCACAGCTCGAAATATAATAAAAATAGCGGGGGGAGGCAAATAAAATAGCACCGTAGCCTAAGCCTGCGGTGCTATTGAGATACAATTCAATCAATTCTTATTGTGCTTCGCTTTGTGGGACATACGGTGTGTAAACACCCGTTAGGCTCTTCAGGAAGGCAACAATATCGTCGACATCTTTTTGTGGTAGCTCTTTACCGACTTGATAACGCAGCATCAGTTTCACTGCCTCATCTAAGGTTGCTACGTCACCACGGTGGAAATACGGCGCGGTTAACTCAACATTACGCAGTGTTGGCACTTTTTGACGCAGCTTATCACGCTCTTCAGAGGTGACATTCATACGGCCAATATCTTGTGCAGTGACTTCACCGAATTCATAGTCTTTCTTCAAGCCTAACGGTTCGAAAGAACGACCACCGAGGATCACGCCGCCGTGGCAAGTCGCACATTTATTCTCTTTAAATAATTGGTAACCATGCAACTGTTGCGCCGTCAGTGCAGTGCTATCGCCACGTAACCAATTATCAAACGGTGAATCAGGGGTGATTAAGGTTTTTTCGAATTCCGCGATGGCATCAGTGATGTTGTCTCCTGTGAATCCTTCAGGGTAAACCGCATTGAAATCCTGTTTTAATACCGGGTCTTTATCCAGTTTTACAATGATTTCATCCCATGATTTGGACGCCATTTCAATTGGGTTTAATGGCGGACCACCTGCTTGTGCTTGTAAGTCAGGGGCACGACCATCCCAGAATTGCTCAACGTTAAACACGGAGTTAAATACGGTTGGTGCGTTAATTGGACCTACCGCCCCGCCAACACCGATAGAAGTTTTACGACCATCAACTCCACCTGCGTTTAGCGCATGGCAGTGAGCACAAGAAATGGTGCTGTCTCCCGATAAGCGAGCGTCATGGTAAAGGCGAAAGCCTAGTGCGACTTTTTTATCATCCACTTCCATCGATTTTGGAATAGGTTGGATTGGTTCATTGCGGTGCTCCGCAGCAGTGTCTTCAGTGGCATAATGCTCAGCACGTTGCTTCGCAATCCAACTGAGTAACTTGGTGCGTTCTTCATCACTCACGCTACTTGCCCAGTGCAGTGCGACATAGCGTGTTGGTGGCATGGTGTGATTCTGCATCACCCACTCAATTTTATTCAATTCACTCTGAGGAACGGGTTCTCCCGCAATTAACGCAGCGCGAGCGGCTTCAAGGTTAAAGGATTTATAACCCAGCTGGATATCGTATTCCATCAGTTGTTTAGCGATTGGAAATGAGGCATAAGCAGGTAAGTCAGTTGACGGCGTGTGACAGTAATCGCATCCTTTTTCGGCAAAGAATTGGAGGACTTGATTATTTTCTGCAATTTTAGATGTCTGAATGTCATTATTTTGTCTTCGTTGATCATCGTGGTACCACACATATCCCGATAACCCAAAATAACCGAGTAAAAGCAAAAATATGACAGCGACCGTAATGCGAGTAAGTTTTTTCATTACACTATCCTTGGAAGATTGCGGTCAAATATAATTAAATATTTTTAGTTAATATAATTCTATAGCTGGACTATGATGGATAAATAAAGCGCAATGGTTCTTGATTTTTATCAATGATAACCATTGGTTTAATCGATTGCTGAAATAAGATTTACCTATCAATAAGAATAAAATATATTTTTATCGTCTTTTGTTTGTTGTAGTTTGCTGATTTTATTGAATTATATTTATTTTCGTGATTTTATTTTTATTTGAAATTATCATTTATTGCTGACTGGTCATTAATGATGACTTTGCTGTTAATTCAAATAAATTAAGTAAATTTAACCAATCTCAATATAATTTAAGTCAGGTTTTATGTTTATTGCAAATTAAATGCATATTTAAAATGAATCAAATAAAGAAATAAATAAAGCGTAAATTAAAAATAATGATGTAAAAATAGTGAATTATTTTTATCTTATTACCGAAAAATTGTTAAAAATGATTCAGTCAGTAAATCCTCTTCTAAAATTCATTTCCTTCGAAAATCTTTGCGATTGCAGATGTGTGTCGATAATGGCTATTTACCCCCCTAACTTCATCGTCATTAGTGTCGAACTTTTAATGTTTTTTATTTAATCAATTGATAAATAACAAAAATAATCATGGCATGAAATATGCTAATACCATCCTATCAATATTAATAATTCGACCAATTTGATTGGAGGGTAAGGCGAATGAATCGCTTTGTGATTGCCGACCCGCAACTCTGTATCGGATGTAATACCTGTATGGCTGCATGCTCAGAAACACATAAAGCACAGGGATTACAATCACATCCGAGACTGAGTGTGGTGAAAGTAGGAGAGCTAACCGCCCCGATGCTGTGCCGTCAGTGTGACGATGCACCGTGTGCGCGGGTGTGCCCAGTGAATGCGATTACACATGAAAATGACATGATCGTATTGAATGAGAGCCTGTGCATCGGGTGTAAGCTCTGTGGTTTAGTGTGTCCGTTTGGGGCGATTACGCCATCAGGCAGTAAACCTGTTGATATGCCTGATTTCTTTGAGCAATATGTGCCAAAAGAAATGCTGCTCGATGTGCCAGACAGTTTGCCGACCATGAACCCATTCTTAGCGTGGAATGCGGGTATTCGCAATATCGCCGTGAAATGCGATTTATGTGACTTTAGCGAAGATGGCCCTGCATGTGTGAAGGTTTGCCCAACCGATGCCCTCCATCTGGTTGAGGAAAACCAATTGGAACACGAAAGTGCGAAACGCCGCAATGCGTCTGTCGATGCGATGCCGCCTGAGTTCGACATTTTTGTCTCACGGCAGGAGAACCTCTAACATGACAGCGCTTCAATTACTTTTGTGGTCAATTGCCTTATATACCGTCGGTGGGTTTGCTTCACTGCTGTTTAAGCGCCAAGAAAAAATCGCTATTTATGTGGCGGGGATTTCGGCAATCATTGGTGGATTATTGGGACTATGCAGCGCCATCCCTGTCTTAATGAACGGTGAGGTTCTGACGTATATGGCGCAAGGGCCATTCCCATTTGCCCATTTTGTGGTGCGGATGGATAGCTTAGCCGCCTTTATGGTGATGGTGATTTCGTTGCTGGTTACCGTTAGTGCCCTGTATTCATTGAACTATGTTCAAGAATATTGCGGACGTGGGGCGTGGAGCATGGGCTTCTTCCTCAATCTGTTTATCGCCTCGATGGTGGCCTTGGTGGTGATGGATAATGCGTTTTATTTCATTATCTTATTTGAGATGATGTCACTCGCATCTTGGTTTCTCGTCATTGCTGACCAAGACGATAAATCGATTCGTGCTGGCCTGCTGTATTTCTTTATCGCCCACGCAGGGTCGATTCTGATCATGATAGCGTTCTTCTTAATGTGGCGACAAAGTGGCAGCTTAGATTTCGATTCCTTCCGCCAACTCACCCTTTCGCCAACCATGGCATCCGTCGTGTTTTTATTGGGATTTTTTGGCTTTGGCGCCAAGGCAGGGATGCTCCCATTACACAGTTGGTTACCGCAAGCTCACCCCGCAGCACCGTCACACGCCTCCGCTTTGATGTCAGGGGTGATGGTGAAAATCGGTATCTTTGGGATCATCAAAGTGGGTATCGACCTATTAGGTGCAACCCAAGGCTGGTGGGGTATTGTGGTGTTGGCCTTCGGTGCTGTGTCTTCTGTCCTTGGAGTCATGTACGCACTGGCAGAGCACGATATTAAGCGCTTACTCGCTTGGCATACCGTTGAAAATATCGGGATCATCTTGATGGGGGTTGGTGTTGGCATGGTCGGTATGGCAAATAATATGCCAGTACTGGCGACCATTGGCCTGCTCGGTGCGGTTTACCACTTGCTCAACCATGCGGTATTTAAAGGATTGTTATTTCTTGGGGCTGGGGCGGTGATTTACCGCATTCATACCCGTGATATGGAGAAAATGGGCGGGTTAGCGAAACTCATGCCACTAACGGCAACGGCCTTTTTAATCGGCTGTATGGCGATTTCAGCGTTGCCACCCTTAAACGGTTTTGTCAGTGAGTGGTACACCTATCAATCCCTTTTCTCAATGAGCCATGAAGGCACATTCATCATGCGTATCAGTGGCCCTATCGCCATTGTAATGTTAGCCATCACAGGGGCGTTGGCGGCGATGTGTTTTGTGAAAGTGTACGGTGTCAGTTTTTGTGGCGGCGCGCGCAGCGAACAAGCCACTAAAGCACGGGAAGTGCCTTGGACAATGACCGCGGCGATGCTGATTTTAGCGGTTATCTGCGTGATCTTAGGCGTGGGTGCCAGCGTGATTGCTCCAGTATTGGCAAATGTGGCGATGTCATTAACTAGCGCAACGGATATTACCGTCGCCCAAGGAGCGATGTTAATGCCTGATAGCGCGGCACAAGCGATGATCTCCCCAGCGATGACCTTCGTTTTGTTGCTCGCCTTACCGCTTATTCCGTTCATTATTTACTTGGTATTCAAAGGCAAGCAAATGGGCTTTCGCCGCAAAGGCGATGCGTGGGCATGTGGTTATGCATGGGAAAAAGACATGTCTGTATCTGCGGGGGGCTTCACTCAACCGCTGCGTTCTATGTTTGCGCCACTATATCGCATGCGTGAACAACTCGACCCATCGGCACGGTTAGCACAAACCTTAGAAGTGACGAAAGCAGGGGCGGGGCAAGTCGAGCCTTTCTGGGATGAAAAAATTATTTACCCATTCGTCCGTTGTATCAATCGAATTGCGAAGCGCATGCAGTGCTTACAAGGTGGGGACTTCAGACTGTATTGCCTGTATGTCGTTGCTGCGTTGGTGGTGCTGCTCGTCGTGATCGCGGCGTAAGGGGAGAAATCATGACAATTCAAGAAACACCGACATTGATGATGGGCTTCTTTGCCGTAATTCAAGCTGTTATTTTGCTGCTGCTAACCCCGCTATTTACGGGTATTTCACGGCAAATTCGCGCCAAAATGCACTCGCGCCAAGGCCCTGGTATTTGGCAGGATTACCGCGATATTACCAAACTGCTAAAACGCCAATCTGTTGCGCCACGTGACTCAGGGGCTATATTTCGCGTCATGCCGTATGTGCTGCTTGGCAGTATGCTGCTGTTAGCGATGGCTTTGCCCGTTTTCACCTTGAACTCGTTGTTTAGTGGTGCGGGCGACTTAATTATCGTGCTGTATATTTTTGCCCTTTTCCGCTTTTTCTTTTCACTCTCAGGTTTGGATACTGGCAGTCCATTTGCAGGAATTGGCGCAAGCCGTGAGCTTACCCTTGGGGTGTTAGTCGAACCAATTCTATTCCTTGGCCTCTTGGTGGTGGCGCTGATTGCCGGCTCAACCAATATCGGCACCATTAGTTCAGTGATGAGCGAAGGCTGGATTTCGCCCACCGCCACTTTTTTAGCACTGTTAGCGTGTGGTTTTGCCACCTTTATTGAAATGGGGAAAATCCCGTTTGACGTGGCAGAAGCAGAGCAAGAGCTACAAGAAGGGCCATTAACGGAGTATTCAGGTTCAGGTTTAGCGTTAGTGAAATGGGGCATTGGCCTCAAACAAGTGATTGTGGCGGTGCTGTTTTTATCCATCTTCTTCCCATTTGGTAATGCCAGTGTGTTGACAGTGGGAAGCTTGTTGATTGCGTTAGTGCTGTTGCTGGTGAAATTACTGGTGATTTTTGTGCTGGCGTCGCTGGTGGAAAACAGTTTGGCGCGTGGGCGTTTCTTACTGACACACCATGTGACTTGGCTAGGATTCGGTGTTGCGGCACTCGGATTCGTTTTTTACCTCACTGGCCTATAAGGAGCGACACAGCATGTTAGAAAATATTGCACTCGCCACGCTACTTATTCCATTTATTGGCGCGTTACTGGTGAGTAGCTTACCCACCCGCATGGCACCGTGGCTGAGCACCATTGTTGCATTGATTGCTTCAATCGGCACAGGGATACTCGGCTGGTTGTATTTATCGGGTGGCAAAACCGCTACCTCACTGACGCTCATTCAAGCAGGGGAGGTCGAACTATTTGGCTTCACAATTGACGGTGTCAGTACCCTGATTGCGTTTGCCGTGGTGTTCTTGGGTTTTTTAATCTGTTTATATTCAACGGGTTATTTAACTGAGGGGAACCGTGAACACGCCCATGGGCCAACCCGCCGTTACTATGCGTTCTTGCTGGTATTTATCGGGGCAATGGCTGGCGTGGTGTTATCGTCCACTATTTTAGGTCAGTTGGTCTTCTTCGAAATTACAGGGGGATGTTCTTGGGCATTGATTGGTTATTACCAAACCGAAAAATCCCAACGCAGTGCGATGAAAGCGCTGCTTATCACCCACATTGGTTCGTTAGGGCTGTACTTGGCTGCTGCCACCTTATTTATCAACACAGGGACATTCGCGTTGAGTGCCATTGGCCAGCTCAATGAGTCTGCAAGTTTGATTGTGTTTGGCGGAATTTTGTTTGCGGCATGGGGGAAATCAGCCCAATTGCCTCTGCAAGCTTGGCTACCCGATGCGATGGAAGCACCCACCCCTGTGAGTGCTTACTTACACGCCGCATCAATGGTGAAAGTAGGGGTCTATATCTTCGCCCGTAGCTTGATGTCTTCGGATCATGTGCCTGAAATCATTGGTTGGGTAGGCGTGGTGATGGCAGTCATCACTCTGGTGTATGGTTTTATGATGTACCTGCCACAAAAAGACATGAAACGTCTGCTTGCATGGTCAACCATTACTCAACTGGCTTATATCTTCCTTGCCTTATCGTTATCTGTTTTTGGCTCTAAGGAGGCCTTCCAAGGGGGGATCGCCTATATCTTCAACCACGCATTTGCCAAAAGCTTGTTCTTCTTGGTTGCAGGCGCGCTGAGTTATAGCTGTGGAACAAGGATGTTGCCACGTTTACGTGGCTTAGCAAAACGTTACCCACTGTTGGGCGTGGGGTTCTGCGTTGCCGCACTGGCAATTGCAGGGGTACCACCACTTAACGGCTTCTTCAGTAAATTCCCTATCTTCGCAGCAGGCTTCGCCCTTTCTGAACACTTCTGGATACTCACACCAATCATGGTGCTGGTGTTGATTGAATCGGTCGCGAGCTTTGCGTGGCTGTTGTACTGGTTCGGTAAAGTGGTGCCTGGTGAGCCAAGTGAGGAAGTGGCGAATGGTAGCGCGGTTCCATGGGCAATGCAGTGGGTGATTGGTTTGCTGATCGTGATGTCCTTCTGTTCGAGTGTCATCGCCGTCATCTGGCTCAATTAAGGGAGAGAAAGTATGACTGGTTCCATGATTGTGAATAATTTAGCGGGATTGATGATGATCACCTCGCTGTTGGTTATCGGGGCGAAGCGCCCGGTGACCTCGTGCTGGTTCTATGCCTTGCAATCGCTGGTGTTAGTGGCGATTTTTGGCACCTTGTCCCAGACCCTCAATGCGCCTGAATTAGCCATGTGGGCAGGTTCGGCTTTTATCACCAAGGTCATTTTAGTTCCTGTGATTTTAGGTTATGCATTTCGCAAGCTGTCTGACCCGTCAGCCAACGGTGGGGTGATCAGCCCTGCGTGGTTAATGCTAGCGGCAGCAGTGATTGTGGTGTTGTGCTGGTTTGTAGTCGAGCCTATCAAATTGCCGATTGCCACAGAGCTTAAACCTGCGTTGGCAGTCTCCCTCGGTCACTTTATGTTAGGCCTACTGTGCATCGTGACGCAGCGCAATATCCTTAAACAGGCGTTTGGTTACTGCTTGATGGAAAACGGCTCTCACCTAACCTTGGCCTTACTTGCTTATAAAGCGCCTGAGCTAGTGGAAATCGGTATTGCTACTGATGCGATTTTCGCTGTGATTATCATGGCGGTACTGGCGCGTAAAATCTATCGCACGCTCAACACACTGAACGTGGATCAACTGACCGCGCTGAAGGGGTGATGAGATGAGTCAAAGTATGTTGTTAACATTATTAATGGCAACGCCGCTGGTTATTTCACTGCTGGCCTTTGCGTGCCGATTGCTGGGCAACGGTGCAAAGCCAGTTGTCACACTGGTGCATATCGTCGGCATTGTGGCGCTGTTGGTTTTGTCATTGTGGATGGTCAATACCATCAATGAGGTTGGTGATTTACTGATGGCAGGGAATTGGATCCATTTGGATAGCCTTGCAGGGTTATTTCTCGCCATCTTAGGTATTGTCGGATTCTTAACGGGTTTGTATTCCATCGGCTATATGAATCATGAAGTGGCAGATGGTGAAATTAGTGTAGGAACATTATGTAATTACTATGGTTTCTTCCACTTGTTCTTATTTACCATGCTGTTGGTGATCACCAGTAATAACTTGATTTTAATGTGGGCAGCGGTGGAGGCAACCACACTTAGTTCGGCATTCTTAGTGGGTATTTACGGGCAGCGTTCTTCACTGGAAGCGGCGTGGAAATACATCATTATTTGTAGCGTAGGCGTTGCATTTGGTCTGTTCGGGACAATTTTAGTGTATGCGAATGCGGTCAATGTGATGCCAAACCCTGAACTGGCCATTTTCTGGACCGAAGTGCTGAAATACACTGAATTACTCGACCCAACCTTAATGCACTTAGCCTTTGTTTTTGTGCTAATTGGCTTTGGTACCAAAACGGGTCTATTCCCAATGCATGCTTGGTTACCCGATGCGCACAGTGAAGCACCAAGCCCAACGTCTGCATTACTTTCTGCGGTACTGCTTAACTGCGCGCTGCTGATCATCATTCGCTATTACATCATTGTAACCTCGGCGATCGGCGGTGAATTCACTCAAACGCTACTGCTAGTGTTTGGTTTGCTCTCTGTGGCGGTTGCGGCATTTTTTATCTTAGTGCAAAAAGATATGAAACGCCTGCTGGCCTATTCCAGCGTGGAAAACATGGGGTTGATTGCGGTGGCGTTAGGTATTGGTGGCCCACTTGGCGTGTTAGCAGCGCTGTTGCATACCTTGAACCATAGTTTGGGTAAAACCTTGCTGTTCTGTGGTTCTGGGAATGTTCTATTGAAATACGGTACGCGAGATATCACCGTGGTGAAAGGTCTACTGCGTACCATGCCATTTACGGCAGTGGTATTTGCGGGAGGCGCATTAGCCCTTGGCGGGATGCCGCCATTCAATATTTTCCTCAGTGAATTCATGATTGTGGTTGCGGGGATCGCAGCTGACCATTTTTGGTTAACACTGTTGGTTTTAGTATTGATCACTATCGTGTTAGGTGGGTTAGTACGCATGATTTCGAAAACCTTATTTGGCGCGCAACCTGATTGCGTGTCCCGTGGTGAGCTGGGTATTTTAACTACCTTACCAATGGCTATTCTCATCGTATTGATGTTAGTGATGGGAACGCATATTCCGCAGCCTGTAAGCCGCTTACTTGAAAATGCAGCCACCATTGTCTTAACCGATAGCACAGCACCAACAGAATCTACTCAATTACATTATCAATGGCCGTGGGGTGTTAGCGCCTCTACCGCATCAGTGCAGGAGAAATAACGTGAGCTATCAGAACTATACAGATACCCTTCAAGGCGTTCGTAAAGGCGTTGGCTATCTGGCACAAGTCCGCGAGAAATTTCCCCATGCGGTACTGGATGAAGAGTGGCAAACCGCTAATCAGCTCACCATTACCGTAAAAACGGATATGCTACCTGACGTGGTAGAGTTTCTTTACTACGGCTGTGGCGGTTGGCTGCCTGTTTTATGGGGCAATGATGAACGCCCACTTAACGGCCAATTCGCGGTGTATTACGCACTCTCGATGGAAGAAGGGGAAAAATGTTGGGTGACAGTGAAAGCCTTTGTTAGCCCAATCACCCAAGAGTTCCCGTCTGTAACGCCGCGTGTCCCTGCTGCAGTGTGGGGAGAACGTGAAATCCGTGATATGTACGGCCTGCGCCCTGTTGGCTTGCCTGATGAGCGCCGCTTAGTGCTGCCCGATGATTGGCCTGAAGATTTATACCCGCTGCGCAAAGACACGATGGACTATCGCCAGCGCCCTGCGCCAACCACAGACACTGAAACCTACGAGTTTATTAACGACAGCAAAACCCAAAGCCGTGTTGTGCCAATCGGCCCATTGCATATTACTTCTGATGAACCAGGTCACTTTCGTTTATTCGTCGATGGTGAGCGTATTGTCGATGCGGATTACCGTATGTTCTATGTGCACCGTGGGATGGAGAAACTTGCGGAAACTCGCATGGGCTATAACGAAGTGACGTTTTTATCTGACCGTGTCTGCGGGATCTGCGGCTTTACTCACAGTGTGGCGTATACCTCATCCGTAGAAAATGCCCTTGGTATCTACGTGCCGCAACGTGCGCACACCATTCGCAGTGTCCTTTTAGAAGTTGAGCGTCTTCACAGCCACTTGTTGAATATTGGCCTAGCGAGCCACTTTACGGGGTTCGACACTGGGTTTATGCAGTTTTTCCGTGTGCGTGAAAAATCCATGACCATGGCGGAGTTGCTGACAGGGGCGCGTAAAACTTACGGAACTAACCTGATTGGTGGTGTTCGCCGTGATTTTCTCAAAGAACAGCGCGTAAAAACTATTCAATTGGTACAAGAAATGCGCCGCGACGTTACTCAATTAGTGGATATGCTACTGAGCACGCCAAATATGGAGCAGCGTACCGTGGGTGTTGGTCGCTTAGAGCCACAAGTTGCCCGTGACTACAGCCCTGTCGGGCCCATGATCCGCGCGAGTGGTTTTAAACGTGATGTGCGCTTTGATCACCCATTTGCCGATTATGGCAACTTACCAAAAACCTTATTCAGTCTTGATGGCTGCGATGTGTATTCAAGGGTGATGGTGCGTATTAAAGAAACACTGGATTCCTTGTCGATGATTGAATACGCGCTGGATAATATGCCAGAAGGGCCAATCCTCACAGAAGGCTTTACCTATCAACCACATAAATTTGCGTTGGGCTATACCGAAGCGCCGCGTGGGGAAGATGTTCACTGGAGCATGTTAGGGGATAACCAAAAACTGTATCGCTGGCGTTGCCGTGCGGCGACCTATGCCAACTGGCCAGTGCTGCGCTATATGCTGCAGGGCAATACCGTTTCTGATGCGCCGCTGATCATCGGTAGTCTTGACCCTTGTTACTCTTGTACCGACCGTGTGACGCTGGTGGACGTGAAAAAACGTAAAGCGAAAACAGTGGCATACAAAGAACTTGAGCAGCACAGCATCGACCGTAAAACGTCGATAATGAAATAGGCGGAGGGCATATTATGTTTAAACTGTTTAAAACCCTTCAAAATGCAGGAACGGCAACGGTGAAATACCCGTTCAAGCCCCTCGAAGTGGCACACGGATTTCGCGGTAAACCCGAGTATGACCCACAGCAGTGTATTGCCTGTGGGGCTTGTATTTCGGCTTGTCCCGCCAATGCATTAACCATGGAAACTGACTTAGCAAGTGGTGAGCGTCGTTGGCAGTTATTCCTCGGGCGCTGCATCTACTGTGCCCGTTGTGAAGAGGTATGCCCGACTCGCGCTATCCATTTAACGGAAGAATTTGAAACAGCAGTCATGAACAAGGCTGATTTGTACATGAAAGGCACTTTCCGCTTACAACATTGCCGTGAATGTGGCGAAGCATTCGCCCCTAAAAAATCGGTGGATTACGCGATGGCGTTAATGGTGGCATCAGGTATCGAAGAAAGCGGTATTGAAGCGCTACGCCCGATGTATGAAACCTGTCCATCCTGTAAACAAAAAAACAATTTGCTGAACAATGGCCGCCAAAATTTCCGCTTGCACATTGAGGGAGATAAATAATGAGTCTGCCAGATATTCCTATTAATCACCATGTTAGCCAGCCTATCCAATTGGATGAGCAAGTGGCTAAACTGAAAAGTACGCTGCTCAAAGACATCAAGCGCTCCGCCTATGTGTATCGTGTTGACTGTGGTGGCTGTAATGGCTGCGAAATCGAAATTTTCTCTGCCATTACCCCAGTTTTTGATGCAGAACGCTTTGGGATAAAAGTGGTTGCCTCCCCGCGCCATGCGGATATTTTGCTATTTACTGGCGCAGTGACTCGCGCCATGCGCATGCCAGCACTGCGGGCTTATGAATCCGCCCCCGACCCAAAAATTTGTATCTCGTATGGGGCGTGCGGTTGCGGCGGCGGTATTTTTCATGATCTGTATTGCGTGTGGGGCGGTAGCGAGCACATCGTGCCAATCGATGTGTGGATCCCTGGTTGCCCGCCAACACCTGCGGCGACCATTTATGGCTTTGCCGTGGCACTGGGTTTACTGAAACAAAAATTATCAGCGCAAGACCACCATGAAGCTGATGGTGAACGAGTAGAACTTTTATTACCATCAATTCCATTAGCCACTCGGGTGATGATCGAACGTGAAGCACGCCGCCAAGCGGGTTATTACCAAGGCCGTGAAATTAGTGATCGATTTTTATCCTTATTGGATGGCGCAAGCCCTGCCCAAGTGCAAAGTACGCTACAAGCGTGGCTTAACGAAGAACAAGACCCCCGTCTGCGTGACATTGTTAACCGTTTAGTCACTGTGTTGAAGCAAGGAGGCATTCATGAGTAGTCCAGCTTCGGCTAGCCCTTCGCCAACGGAAGGCGAAGTCTTTTTTTGGTCTTTGCGCCAAAAGTTTGTCGACAGTGACGATGACATTCCAGAAGATGCCCAGCAAGTGATGTATTACTCGTTGGCGATTGGTCATCACGTTGGGATGATTGATTGCCTAAAAACGGAGTTAGTTTGTCCGCTAGCGGGTTATCAATCATGGGTTCAAGCCTTACCAGAGGGTGAGGCTCGTCGTAAGTTACAAGGCTTAATCACCTTTGGCGAAATTAATATCGACTCGACCCATACCAATATGTTAGCGCTGGCATTAGATGGTTTTGCCAAAGACCCGCAGTCCCCTTACCAAGCGTGGAGCGAAACGCTGATTCAGCTGCTAGGTGAAATTGAGCGGGAACCCGCCATTTATTTGATTGTGAAGCGGCAGGGCGTGGGGCATACAACCCGACAAAGTTCGATGTTATTCGACGATGAGCCTTCTGCAAAGAATTCATTACTTTCGCAAAATCAATCGCCTTCGCAAAATCAATCACCAGTGCAAAACTTAATGTTAGCGGTGGGGAACAGCATGATGGGGGACGACGGTGCAGGACCGATGCTATTTGATTTAATGCAAGCCAACCCCATTGAGGGCTGGCAGGCAATTAACGGCGGGAGCAGCCCTGAAAGCGTGTCTCACCAAGTACGTGCATTAAAACCCCAGCGCTTGTTGATTGTGGATGCCGCCGATATTGGTTTAGCACCAGGGGAAATACGAATTATTGATCCCAATGATATCGCTGAAATGTTTATTATGAGCACCCATAATTTGCCGCTCAATTTTTTAATCGACCAATTAAAAGAGGATATTGAGGAGATTATTTTCTTAGGTATTCAACCCGATCTAGTGGGTTTTTATATGCCAATGAACGAGAAAGTGATTTCAGCAGTACAGCAAGTGTATGCCGCGCTGCCGCAGTGGCAAGGGTTAGGTGGGTTTACCCTATTTGAAGGGGAATAAACAGCCCCTAAGGGGGGAGGGTCGCAGTGCGGTGAGGCGCTGCGATTTGTCCTCGGCTTAAGCATTACCTCGTAAAAAGTAGCCTACATCTTCCTCGACTTCTTCCATCGCCATGAGTGCGGCTAGCGTATCGTTGGCTTCTTGCTCATCAATGATGCTCATCGCAAAGCCCACGTGAACAAGCACCCACTTGCCAACCATTGCAGCAGTTTCCCCTTCACACACCAGCGCAATATTCACATCGCGTTTGACGCCGCAGACTTCAACTTGGGCGGTATCCATTGGGGACTCGCCTACGCTGACCACTTTCCCTGGGATGCCTAAACACATAACAAACTCCTACATAGAATATTATTCAACTTCAATCTGTTTGACCTGCATGCTACTGCTGCTGTCTACGTGCAAGTTTCGGCTACCACAGTGTGGGCAACCCGCTTCAAATTGGGTAATTTGCACGGTACGTTGGCAATCGCGGCATTGTGCCTGTGCGGGCACGGTAGACACATGGAGCATAGCCCCTTGCGCAAGGGTATTGCGGCAAATAATGTCGAAACAAAAATGCACCGCAGATTCTTCAACACAAGAGACCGCACTTAATTCGAGCCAAACCCCTGTGACGCGCTGTGCATGGTTTTGCTTAGCGTGTTGCTCAATGATTTCAAAGGCATTTTGGCATAATGCGACCTCATGCATGGCACGCTCCTTACAATAAGATTTCAGGGGGAATTTCAAAGGCAGCACGGCGTCGACGTTCTTTAACGATTTCATCCATGCGGTTTCTATCGACAATCATTAACGCTTCGGTTGGACACACTTCTACGCAGGCAGGCCCGCCCTCGCGGGTATGGCACAAATCACATTTATGGGCTTCAGCGCGGTATTGTGGAATGGTATTGAGGGCGGTCACTTGCTGGTCGACTTGGCGGCTAATGACTTCCATGGTGCCGTAAGGGCAGGCGATGACACAGGTTTTACAGCCAATACATTTTGATTGGTTAACATAGACAAAATCATCTTTACGGCTAATCGCGCCATTTGGACACACATTGGCACAGGGGGCATCCTCACATTGGCGGCATACCACCGCCGTACTGACGGTATAACCTTTTAATACATGAATACGCGGGAAAAATTCATCTTTGACGACCGTGGCGATCCCCGTTTCTTGTTCTTGGTGGGACACCACACACGCGACTTCACAGGTATGGCAGCCAATGCATTTTTTTGGATCTGCAATGATGAAACGGTTCATCCTACTCTCCTGAATGATAGATGAGACAATACATTCAACGTTCCGATGTAATTGTTTTCAATTTAGATACTCAGTTATAAGCATGGATCGTGCCAAATTGATGGAATAATTAAATTCAGTTAAATCAGTAGATTAATAAATAACGAGGTGTTTTATCTGCGGAGAAAAATATATTCGACACGTCATTCGACAATAATGACGACGTTTAATTTTAATCGCTATATAAAAAAATATATTACATTTTAATTTGCAGAAAAAAATAGGGGATTGGATCAAAGTTAAATCAGTCAATGATATTATTTTTCTTTAGAGTCATTACAATAATCTTATTTGGTGTCGTATTGATGTTCAATTATATCAATGGCCATTAGTTTGAGTGTTTATAACATCTCAAGGAAATGATTAAAAAGAATGGGGTATTTGTGGGGATCTCTGAAAGCAATGAACGTATACGCCATGAACGCGACCAATATCGAATACTGGTAGATATTACTAATTCCGTTTTATCACACTTAGAAATGGATGGATTAGTTGCCGAAGTGTCTCGGGAAATTTACCGTTTTTTCGGTATTAGCCAAATTAGTATCGCCCTGTGTGATAATTATAGCTCAGCGGTATACCTTTGTTATTCAAGCTATTATTGCCGCGGAAAACCCGTTGAAAAGACCCAATATCATTTAAACGAATTACATCCTGATTTAACCCAAGTACTTGAAAATAACCAATCTATGCGGTTGACTCTTGACCAATCTACCCAAGACCCGCTGTATCAGCACCTGTGTGCTCAAGGGATGACGGAAACATTATTATTGCCGTTAGCATTTAACCATAAACCCCTTGGTGTTTTGGTATTATCCCATGAAGATACCCGCATTTTCACCGACGATAACTGCAATTTACTCAAGCAGATTGCGGCGCGTTTTGCGATTGCAGTGGATAATGCAGCGGCATATGGTGAAATTACACGTTTAAAAGATAGCCTAAAAAATGAAAATCTCTGGCTGAATGAGCAAATTCACGGCAATGAAAGCTTTAGTGAAATTATTTTCCAAAGTGCAGCCATGCGTAATGTGCTCGAACAAGTGGATTTAGTGGCACGCAGCGACAGTACCGTATTGATTTTAGGGGAAACAGGGACAGGCAAAGAGCTAATTGCTCGCGCTATTCACAGGCTAAGTGACCGGCATCGCCGTGCAATTATTAAAATGAATTGTGCCGCTATCCCTTCAGGCTTGTTGGAAAGTGACTTATTTGGTCATGACAAAGGCGCGTTTACTGGGGCAACGACAACGCACATTGGCCGCTTTGAAATGGCGGATAAAAGCACGCTTTTTTTAGATGAAATCGGCGATATGCCATTGGAATTGCAACCAAAATTACTTCGCGTGCTGCAAGAACGTGAAATAGAACGTATTGGTGGTAACAAAGTCATTCCTGTGGATGTGCGCTTAATTGCGGCAACTAACCGTGATTTAAAGGGCATGACGGATGAGCGTGAGTTCCGCGAAGATCTGTATTATCGGCTGAATGTGTTTCCGATTATGATTCCTCCGCTACGTGAAAGGCCTGAAGATATTCCACTACTTGCCACCCATTTTACGCAAAAAATTGCGCAGCGTATGAACCGTAAAATTGAGTGTATCCCCCGTGATGCACTAGCGCAGCTATCGTTGTATCCATGGCCGGGAAATGTCCGTGAGTTGGAAAATGTCATTGAGCGGGCAGTGATTTTAACCCGCGGAAATACCTTGAATTTACAACTGCATGAACTCAGTATCCCAAAGCCTTCACGCCTTAAAAATGCTTTTGAAAAACCAAGCGCTATAGAAAAACGCATGCAAACAGCTGCCCCCGAAAGTGATGATGAAGAAAGGGATCGAATTATTGCGGCGTTACGGGCAACAAACGGTGTGGTCGCTGGGGCGAGGGGGGCGGCAACTCGCTTAGGGTTAAAACGCACCACATTATTATCACGTATGCAGCGGTTAGGGATCTCGGTTCAAGATTTATTCTAATTCTTTATTTTTTGATTATATTTATCAGGATGGTTATTGTTATTTTTGTATAATTGGTAGTCATATGAAAATAAATAATAATTTCCTTAATGAAATTAATTATTATTTATATTTGAAAGTCACTACTGTGATTAAATTTATTCAAATATAATTTAATTTTTTTGAAATCAGACTGAATAACAAATTACCAATATTTTATTAATATATTCATTATTAATTAACTAAATAAAAAAGCCAATGGTTTGATTGAAACCATTGGCTTAATTGATTGTTTAACGCAAATTAAAGGCCTTCTGCGGCCTCGCGTAAACGACGTTTAATTCCAGTGTATTCCTGAACAACGAAGTACTCGGCTTTTTGTTGATCCGCAATCGGTTCAACTCGCACTGCACAGTACTTATATTCAGGGGTCTTGGTGATTGGACTGAGGTTTTCTGCCACGAGCTCATTACAGGCACCAATCCACCACTGATAAGTCATATATACCGCGCCTTTATTGGGTCGGTCACTGATATTGGCTCTAGTAATGACTTTGCCTTGCCGTGATGCCACCCAAACCAGCTCCTGATCTTTTATCCCTAACGCTTTTGCATCTGCGGTATTGATTTGCACAAAACCAGGTTCATCCGCTAATGCTGCCAACGCTTTACAGTTCCCCGTCATTGAGCGACAGGAGTAGTGACCCACCTCACGCACTGTAGCTAACACCATTGGGTATTCCGTGCTGACTTGATCAATCGGTGGACGCCAGTCGCAGGTAAAGAATTGGCCTTTGCCATTTGGCGTGTCGAATTGACCACCTTCGTACAAATACTCCGTGCCAGGGCTTTCTAATGTCTTACACGGCCATTGAATATAGGCTAAGTCCGCCATTTTTTCATAGGTCGCGCCATAGTAAATCGGGCACAATTCACGTAACTCATCCCAAATTTCTTTGGTGTTGTTGTAGTGCATTGGGTAGCCCATGGCCGTTGACATTAGGCTGATGATTTCCCAGTCTGTTTTCACGTCGCCGACAGGCTCAACTGCTTTATAGAAGCGTTGGAAACCACGGTCAGCGGCGGTATATACCCCTTCATGTTCCCCCCAAGAGGTGGCAGGGAAAATCACATCGGCAATCGACGCAGTTTTGGTCATGAAGATGTCTTGGACAATCAACAGCTCGAGCTTATCGAAGGTACGGCGGATAGTGGCGAGGTCTGGCTCTGTTTGTAGTGGGTCTTCCCCCATCACATAGTGGGCTTTTAATACGCCCTCATCAATAAAGTGTGGCACTTCACTAAGTGGAATACCGTTTTCTGCAGGCATGCTTTCAATCCCCCAGAATTTGGCAAATTTTTCCAGTGCAGCGGTATCCGACACATATTGATAGCCTGGCAGAGTATTTGGTAGTGCCCCCATATCGCAGGCACCTTGCACGTTATTTTGACCACGAACAGGGCCAACACCAACATGTGGTTTACCTAAATTCCCTGTTAATAGCGCAAGGCTAGTAAGGGATTGAACGGTTTCAACACCTTGATAGAATTGGGTGACACCCATGCCCCACAAAATTGTCGCGCTTTCTGCTTTGGCGTACATGCGAGCCGTTTTGCGAATGTCTTCTGCTTTGATACCCGTCGTTTCTTCCACTGATTCAGGAGTATAAGGTGCGACTAAGGTACGATATTCATCGAATTTTTCAGTATGTGCATCAATAAACGCTTTGTCATACAGATTTTCTTCGATGATCACGTGGGCAAACGCATTCAGTAACGCAATGTTTGACCCGTTTTTCAAAGGTAAGTGAATATCTGCAATGCGCGCAGTTTCAATATAACGCGGATCGCAAACAATAATTTGAGCCCCTTTTTCTTTCGCTTTTAAAATTCGGCGAGCGACAATAGGGTGTGAGTCCGCGGCATTGTAACCGAAGACAAAAATACATTTGGTATCCTCAATTTCAACAATTGAGTTGCTCATTGCGCCATTACCGACCGAACGCTGCAGACCTGCAACCGAAGGGCCGTGTCAGACACGTGCGCAGCAGTCGATATTATTGCTACCGACTGCCGCTCGAACAAATTTCTGCATCACAAAGTTGGCTTCATTCCCTGGACCACGGGATGAACCTGTCGTCATGATGGCTTTAGGGCCGTATTTTTCTTTGATTGCCAGTAATCGAGAACTGGCAAATTCAATGGCTTCTTCCCATGAAACCACTTCAAGTTTGCCACCACGCTCACGACGGATCATCGGATTTTTTAAGCGAGGCGTTAAGATTTTCGTATCGTGAATGAAGTCCCAGCCATAATAACCTTTTAGGCAGAGCTCCCCTTCATTGGTGTGACCATTTGCGCCCTCTGCGCCGATGATCTTCCCGTTTTCCACCTTCAGGTATATTTTACAGCCTGAGGCGCAATACGGGCAGACGGTGATGACTTTTTCCATCAACATTGCTCCTGTGTTTTTATGTAGCGGTCATTGCCGCCTTAACACTTAAGCTAATGCAGGGTTTATGCCAATTTTTAAGGTAAATTTATTGTTATCTAACTGATTGAATTTATTGTTTTTGATGTGTCTAACATCGTCTTGTAGCGTTTGGCGAACTCCGTGATCGTCAAAAGTGTCGACGGCTATTGACGAGCTAAATGGTTGATAAGCTGCTCTACCGCAGGGGAAGATAATGATTGGATGGCATAACATACGCCAATACGCCGAGAAAGTGCATGAGTTGGCAAAGGGTGAAAAACAATATTGGCATGTTCACTGGCAAGGGATTGCGGCACGATTGCTACGCCTAAGTTGAGCGCGACTAGACCAAGCGCGAGGGAAAAGGTGCAGGCATGAGCAGAAGGGGAGTTTGCCGTCGCGCCGTAAATCGGTAAAAAACGCTGGTGCCAAGTGAGCTCAGGGCACATAACCCAACACAATCCGTGTAAATCAGCGAGTTGAATGACGTCTTTACTTGCAAGAGAGTGCTCTGGTGACATTGCTAAAACAAAGGGCTCACTAATGAGTGGAATAAACAGCTCATCTTCACAGCGCATTTCTTCGCAAGCAAGACGGATATCCCCTTTGCAACCCGACTCTAGGACAATTAATAAATGAAAATCAGGGTCTTGAACTTGTTTTAGGAACGCGCAAATGTGCTGATTAGCGATATCCTCTTCAATGCCAATTTGCAGAGGCTGGCGGTTTTTTTCACGTTTAAAGCTGCTTGCCAGCGTGTCTAGTTCAGCCACCATGCGTTGTGCGTGAGGGTATAAAATTCGTGCATCTTCAGTGACATCAACGCCTCTTGGTAAGCGCTTAAACAGCTGAGTGCCTAGGTTATCTTCCAGCGTTTTGATCGTTGCTGAGAGCGCAGGTTGTGTGAGAAATAACCGTCGTGCAGCCGTGGTGATATTGCGTTCTTCGAAAACGGCGATAAAGGCGTGAAGTTGGCGATAATCCATAGATTTTTTTGATGTCTGTGAGAAGAATAAACCATTTTAATGTAACTTACGGATGAAATATAGTCTGCTCATGGTTTTAGACATCAATTAAATTTATATGGACGCAATATGCAAAATGTAAAATCATTAGTGGTGATTACTGGCGCGAGCTCAGGTATTGGTCTTGCGACGGCAAAAATGTTATCCAATGAAGGTCATGCACTTTTATTACTGGCACGCCGTATTGAGCCAATGTTGGCATTAAATTTACCTAATACGTTATGTAAATCTATAGATGTTACGGATAGAACCGCATTTGTGAATGCCGTTAAAGAAGCAGAGGCGCAGTTTGGCCCAGTTGATGGCTTAGTCAATAACGCAGGTGTTATGCTTTTAGGTGACATGACTAATCAAGATCCAAATCAATGGGATATCATGGTGGAGGTGAATATTAAAGGCGTGTTGAATGGCATTCATGCAGTTGCGGATGGCATGGTTGCGCGTAAAAGTGGCACGATTATTAATATCAGTTCAGTTGCAGGGCGAAAAACCTTTCCAAACCATGTGGCGTATGTGGGCACTAAATTTGCTGTTCACGGTATTTCTGAAAATTTACGCGAAGAGCTTGCCCCGCATAATGTTCGTGTGATCACCATTGCACCGGGAGCGGTTGAAACAGAATTACTTAGCCATACCACAGATGAAGGGATTAAATCAGGTTACCAAGAGTGGAAAAAAGAGATGGGGGGACTTGTGTTGTCAGCAGAGGATGTTGCCAATACCATTCGTTTTGCTTATCAACAGCCACAATCGGTGTGTATCCGTGAGATCGTTCTAGCGGCAACTCGCCAGCAGGCGTAGTCTGTTCATTGTTTCATCACTTTGTCATAAAACTACCATCATGTTGTCATGCACCTGACTTAAGTTCGCAGTAACTCAGCTCGGATGGAGATAACATGATGTTTAGTGTCGATGCCTTACTCCACGATATATACCCACATCAAGCCCCACCTGCATGGAAACGCAGTGTATTAAAACGCCTCCTTTTCGAAAAAGAATTTAGCCAATTTGCCCAAGACTACCCCCATTTGAAAGGGTTGGATCTTATTGAACAAGTCATTGAGCATTTCAATATTCGCTGTGAATTAACGGATGGTGATTTGGAAAATATCCCCGCAGAAGGCCCTGTTGTTTTAGTGGCAAACCATCCAATAGGCTCGTTAGATGGGCTAGCATTATTACGAACCGTGGCAACCGTACGCCCTGATGTGAAAATTGTTGCAAACCAGTTTCTTAACTATATTGAACCACTAAAAAGCTTGTTTATTACCGTTGATAATATCAACAACCGAACCAATCGCCAGCAAGTGGAAGCAATGCAACAGCACTTGGATAACCGCGGGGCGCTAATTGTATTTCCAGCGGGGGAGGTTTCACGGCTCAGTAGTAAAGGCATTCGCGATAATCACTG
Source organism: Providencia sp. PROV197 (assembly GCF_028479625.1). NCBI lineage: Bacteria > Pseudomonadati > Pseudomonadota > Gammaproteobacteria > Enterobacterales > Morganellaceae > Providencia > Providencia sp. PROV197. The sequence goes on along the minus strand of NZ_JAMPNZ010000020.1, from coordinate 202,445 downwards.
GCGCACGGGTTTTTTACGCTTAGCCGCGAAAGCGCGCGCTGCGATTGTGCCAATGCATATTCAGGGGCGAAATAGCCATTTGTTTTATTTTGCATCATTGGTTTACAAGCCTTTGTCCACGTTGATGTTAGTCAGAGAAATGTTTCTGCAACGGGGTAAAAAACTCAAAATTCGTGTTGGGGGGCGTATTCCTTTTAGTCATTGGTATGATGGCCACACGAAAGCCCACGAATTGGCTGAACGCTTTCGCCGCCATGTCTATTTATTAGGAAAAGAAAAAGAAGGGCTGTTTAGCAGTGAAGCGGCAATTGCATTACCTGAAGACCGACTTGAGCTGAAAAAAGCATTGGCGGCTTGTGAGCGTTTGGGGACATCGCCAGATGGCAAAGCGATTTACCTTTATCAACGGCATCAAGAAGTTCGCTCGCCCATATTGCGTGAATTAGGGCGACTTCGTGAGATTTCGTTTCGTGCGGTAGGGGAAGGTTCAGGCAAGCGCCGTGATTTAGATAGCTATGATGACGATTATTATCACTTGGTGTTGTGGGATGACGATGAGCTCGATATCGTTGGCGCTTATCGTTTTGTCCCCACTGAAAAGCAAATTGAAACCAAAGGGTTAGCGGGGATCTACAGCTCTAGCTTATTCCACTATGACGAAGGCATGCTTCCCATTCTTGCTCAAGGTATTGAATTAGGCCGTAGTTTTATTCAGCCGAAATATTGGGGAAAACGTGGGTTGGATTATTTGTGGTTAGGCATTGGGGCCTATTTAGCCAAATACCCCCAATACCGTTATCTATTTGGCCCTGTCTCCATTTCGGGGGCGATGCCTATCGCCGCGCGTGATTTATTGATCACTTTTTACCGCTTATATTTTTCTGCTGAACAGTCAATTGCACAATCCCACAAGCCCTATCCAGCCTCTTTACCGCAGGTGTTAGCGCAATTCACTGGTGATAATTACCAAGAAGACTTGGTAAAACTCAAAAGCTTATTAAATAACATCGGTTGTTCTATCCCGACACTTTATAAGCAGTACACTGAGCTATGTGAGCCTGGTGGCGTGCAATTTATGGATTTTGGTACAGACCCATCATTCAATGATTGTATCGATGGTTTGGTGTTGGTGGATTTAACCAAGCTAAAGCCAATACGTTATCAGCGATATGTTGGGGTGCACTTATAAATTTTGATTTCGGTACTGTTATTTTTTTGTAAATTGTAGTTTTTATTAGTGATTATCATTTAATAGAATGGTAATCACTAATAATATTCATTTTCGTGTAACAGCTTAATTTGTTTTCATTATGAAACAAATGCATCACTATTCCATTTTACTTATCTAAAATATACTCATTTAATAAGTTAATTTTTTTATTTTTACATTACCCATAAAATGAGTTATGAGTTTGGTATTCCTTTGATATTTAATTTTTCATTGGAAAATATTGTCATTTTATCCTTGTTAATATGATTTAAATGCTATTTAGTTTTATTTTAATGTTATTTATCTTTCATGTTTCTATATAAAAATAAATGTAACTATATGTAATATTATATTTCATAATCAATTTAAAATATCAATTTATATGTTAAATTTTGTAATTAAAAAATTAAAAATATAACATTAAATATATTATCAAAAAATAAAGCAACCGTTTATTATCAGTTAGTTAATTGAGTTTTATTTATTTATATGATCGGTATTTCCGATCAAATAATCTATTGCGATAGGTAATAGCTATCAATATTATATTATCGATCGGCACAAACGTTTTTACTCTAATATCATGTGCCAATATATTATGCGAAATCCTACTTATGTTGAATATTTGAATTTTATAATTAAATAGGGGGTAGGAATGAATGAACACTCTAGTTTTATAAGACCAAATATTTTTAATAAAAAAATTGGATGTTTTATTAGAAATAAAAGAAAACGCATGGACATAACCGGGAAGGATTTAGGTGTTATGTTGAATGTGAGTCAGCAGCAAGTATCCCGGTATGAGAATGGAATAACAAACATTACCGTTACAATGTTAAATGACATATTGAAAATACTAGATGTATCTTGGGAAGAATTTTTATCATTTAATGAGTTAAATGATAATTCTTAATGTTTAAGTTTTTATTTCGTAGTTTGATTATTAATTAAAAAATTAATATGCATACAAATATGGAGAGTTATTTAATGAAAAAATTATTATTACCATTAATGGTAAGTGGCGCGCTATTCAGTGGATATACCTTTGCTAATACCGGTGAAGTTCAGTTCATTGGCGCAGTGACATCAGAAACCTGTGATATCGATACAGAAGTGGGTGGACTAGTTAAATCAACTATCGATCTAGGCCAAATGACCACTGCAGATAAAAATGGTGATTATGTTGAGTTTGATTTAGTCCCACGTACTGATGAATGCTTGAAAAAAACTAGCGGCCAAGTGGGTTGGCAGAGCGCAGGGTTTACTAACTCAGGCCTTGCAAACATGAAAGGGACTGCTAATGGCGTGTCAATCCAACTGACAGCAACCAACTCGACAACGCCTAACCAAGATGTCACGTATAACAGCCAAACCGTTGATTTTGGCAATGGTACTGATGCTATTGGAAACATGAAATTCAAAGCAAGAATGTTAGCGACGACAGGTCAAACTGTGACTGAAGGTACAGTGATTTCAAGCGCAACATATGCCGTAGCATATAAGTAATTAATATTAATAAATAAAAAGGGTCTTTGACCCTTATTTTAACTTACAAATAGCTATGGATAATATCAATGCGTTTAAAACCGATTAATGCTTTTATGTTATCCCTGTTAGTAAGTCCATTTTACGCAGATGCAAATTTAAATATGGACTTCTTACATGGAGGAGTTCAACCGCAAGCTGCAAGCGTTTTTGATGAAAGTGTTAAATACCCTGCAGGTCATTATATTGTTGAAGTCATTTTTAATCGTCGTTCTATTAATCGAAAAGAACTCATTATTTTACCAGAGGATAAAGAGGTTTTATGCTTAAACTCAGACTGGATATCAGAGTTATCATTACCGATTAACCTGACTTTGCTTGCAAATAATTTTGACGCGGCGAGAAACTGCTACAAGATTAGCCAGTACCCAGGCGCCGAAGTTTTGTTTGATAACGCAAAGCAGACTTTGTCTTTTAGTGTACCTCAAATTGCTTTGGATGAGACTAAAAATCAGCAAGAATGGGATTATGGCATTCCAGGCATTAAGGTGAATTATTCAGGATATATATCAAAAACGTCTTCTGAAAAAACTCAAGTTTATGGTGATTTTGATTTATATTCTAACATTGGCCGATGGGTGGCCTATGTCCGTAGTAGTTACCTTAATGATTCAGGAACTGAAACGTCTGAAGCCACTATATCTACTGCAATTAAGCCAATACAAGGCAGTTTTATTGTCGGTAAGACGTTAACATCTTTATCTATTTTACCTAATTTTGTTTTTTATGGTTTGTCTTTACGCTCTGAAAGAGATATGCGTCCTTGGGAAATGCGAGGCTATGCTCCTATTATTTCTGGCGTTGTTAATTCGAATGCGAAAATTACCATATCGCAAAATGGGTATATTTTAAGCTCACAAGTGGTTCCTGCGGGTGCCTATCAGTTAAAAGATATATCACCAGTGAGTAATGGTGATATTACGGTGACAGTTGAAGAAAATAACGGAACAAAAACAGTTCGTTATTACCCTGTTGCAACGCTTCCATCTTTACTGCGTGCCAATGAAATTAATTATAACGTCGCAGTAGGAGAAAGAGAGGTTACGGGAAAGCGAGAAAACCGTTTGTTTTTTCTTGGTGCATTCGATTATGGACTCACTCACTTTACCTTTCATACCGCAGGTATTTTGCATAATGATTATAAAAGTGCAGGATTAGGTGCGAGTAAAGACTTAGGGCAATTTGGTGCGATCTCATTTAATTTAAATACAGCCGTGAGTACGTTTCAAAAGCAAACTCCAACTATGTCAGAATCTCGGCAATCTGGGATTAGTTATATGCTTAAATACGCTAACTCATTGTCTAATAATACGAATTTACAGTTATTAGCTTACCGTTATACAGGTAAGGACTATGTTGATTTTAATGAGTTTAATTCAAATGCGTTATATCATCGAAGTAATCGCAAAGAACGTTATGAAACTATCTTATCGCAGAATTTTGATAATAGTTTTGTCAGTGTTTCAGGTTGGGTTCAAACATATCGTAGCCAAATACATAATGAAGTCGGTGCGAATATTACCTACAACACAACTTTGAAAGGTGTGGATTTATCTGTATCGGCAGATTACCAAAAGTTAAATGATTATGACCGTGATAACTATGTTTTATCTGTTGGTGTGAATATTCCATTTAGTTTATTTGATAAGAATCATTATTGGACAAACTCGGTGAATTATGACCGTAGAAATAAATCGAGTTTTAACTCAGGTGTTGCAGGTAATATTAATGAAAAAATCAACTATAGCGTAAATACAAATAAAGACCGCGAAAGTTGGTCTAATTCTGCTTATTTCGGGGTTAATCAAGATATTGTTAATACGGGGTTCGCAATTTCGAAAAATGAGAATAAAACAACAGGCTCAATAAATGCATCAGGAAGCTTACTTGCAACCCAGCAAACGGGATTATTGTTGAGTAATGTTCGGCGCGATACGGTCGCCATTGCGAATATTAGCAATATTAAAAATATTACCTTTAATGACTCCCCCCCTACGGATAGAAATGGTAATACGGTCATTGGGGTATCACCTTACGTTGAAAATAATTTAAAAATCAATACAGAAGAAGTTCCTAATGACATAGAGTTGCTGGATTCAGTACAGGGGTTTGTGCCAACTGATAAGGCGATTATTTATCGTGAGTTTAAATTCTCAACGATTTATAGATATATATTAAGGCTGAAAAAATCAGACGGTCAATTTGTTTCAGCGGGTAGTTCGGCAAGAACAGAAAGTAATGAATATGTCGGGTTTGTTTCTAATGGTGGAGTGTTACTTTTAAACTTACTTAACAAACCGAAAAAGATTTTTATTTCTTCCTCAGATAATGAGGTATGTACATTAAATTTGGAAAATATAGAATCAAATGAAAATAAAATTATGGAAGTCGAATGTAATTAATAAAATGGCATCGCATTTTATTATATTGATATCGTTGTTTACCTGCGCAAATGCTTATTCTGCATTTACTTTGAATGGGACTCGGTTTATCTATGATGAGGGGCGTAAAAATATTGCTATTGAAGTAAAAAATAATAGCGATAAAACCTATGGCGGTCAGGTTTGGGTTGATAATTTAAGTGGCAATGATGTTTTTTTTATACCTGCACCTAATTTGTTTAAAATTGCGGGTGAAGAAAAACAGTTAATCCGCTTACTTTATGTGAATGATATTTTACCCAAAGATAAAGAGTCTTTGTTTTGGTTAAATGTTCAGGAAATCCCCCCTATTGCTTCTGCTGATGAAGGTAACGTCCTCGCTGTTGCTTTGAATACGCAAGTGAAACTGATTTATCGCCCCAAAGTACTCGCTGAGGCCCGTGAAGATGCAGAGAAAAACCTCACGTATTCAGGATCTGTGTTGAAAAACCCAACACCCTATTATTTTGCATTGACTCAGGTGTTTGTGAATGGTCGTCCATTGGCTTTATCAAAAGAAATTGAGCAATCAATGAGTTTATTTCCCCCTTTCAGTGAAGTGAATTTACAGCAATCGTTATCTGGGAAAGTCACGGTTGAGGCCATTGATGATTACGGTGCTAGGCGTGTTATTGAGCTTCGTTAAGGACATTAGCATGAATAAAAAGTCTTATTATTTCATCGCATTAATGATTTTGCTTTTTTCACTCGATGCCTCTGCGGCAAGGTGTCGAAGCTTATCGTTGAAATATAACTTTCCAGCGCAAATTGATGTTACGAACAAAAAAGTCGGTGACCAACTCTATTCTTTTGGGAACCCTGGGGCGCCAATTACGTTTGCAGGGCAATGTCTACGAGCATCAAGTGGAGCAGGCAATACAACAGGCAACTTTATTTATATCGTTGATAAATTTGGAGCCTCTCCTAATGACTGTTCTTATGGAACTGTAGATAAAAACTCGGCGGATGGTTATTTAAGATTTCGTTCAACTGGAAGTTGTGGAAATACGGTTTGGTTATTACTGGCGGATTATAAAACAAGTGGAACAGGCTATACCAACTTAGCTGGGCCAGGTGGCAGTACAGACTCAGGTGTTGTCTATTTACAAAAGAAGCCACCCCCAGGAAAAACAACCGTTAACCCGACATATATGTTAACCCGAAATTTTTATTCACGAATTGGTGAAAACAGCCGGACATTACAAAAAGAAACCGTGGCTTTTAGTGCACCAACATCGATGACACTGATAAACAATGCCTCCTGTGCAGTTTCTGTCAACGATGTGGCTTTTGGAGTGCAAACAGCGAGTTCAGTAAGAGCGAATTCGATTGCCGCTAAAACAATCAATATTGCATTTACCTGTAATGCAGTACTTCCTGCATATACTTTAAGTTTTTCAGGTAGAGACGGCGTAAACAACGCAACGACTGGCATTATTAATGTAAAAGGGAATAGTTCGGTTGGTTATCAATTTACGTGGGGAAATAACACTGTGAAGCCAGTTAATAGTGCGGTGGTGATCAATGGCACGGCAATTACCCCTAATTCAAAACCCACAACCAATAACTTTACGATCCCAGTGACGGTAAAGCCTGTTGCTTTATCAACACAGCCTATTCCTGGGTTAGCGAACACCGCATTAACGATTAATGTGAAATTAAATTAAAAGGAGTGAATCATGATAAAGAAAACGTTATTTATTTCTCTTGGCTTTCTATTTTCTGTTTCTGCTAACGCGACCAGTTTTGCCTCTAATGTGACTGGCGGTACCGTAACATCAAATTTAAGTATGACCGTAAAAGCATCTTGTAGTGCTAGTGTTGCTGATGTGGCTTTTGGTGACCAAGCGGCGGGGGATATCAAGAAGGGAACTGTGGCAGATAAAGTAATGACATTAACAGTGACCTGCGATACAACGCTCGCAAATTATACGTTAGCGTTTACGGCCGCTGATGGCGTGAAAGATGTGGCTAATGGAATAATGAATACAAAAGGAAATTCAACGGTTGGATATCAATTAAAATGGGGAAGTTCTACGGTTAAGCCAGTCGATACCGCATTAGCGATTAATGGCACTGTGATTACGCCAACCACTAAGCCCACTGCGGCAAGTTTCAGTGTGCCAATTAAAGTAAAGCCTATCGCATTGGGCGATGTTGTTTCTCCAGGGGCGGCAAATACGGCTTTGAATATTAAGCTGACATTTAATTAGTTAAGGGCAACTATGTTCAGGTCTATTTTGCTTGCTGGTTTCTTCATACTTAGTGCGCTACCAAGTTATGGTGAAGTGCCAAAGCAAACATCGATTGTTGGTGAAGCTATTCAATCGCAGTTTAGTATGAATGTGAGAATAGCGACTTGTTTACCTGCAACTGTAGATGATGTGAGTTTTGGATCTCTCGATGCTGCAACGATTTTATCGGGTGAAATTGAAGGGCATTCGATACTTTCATTAGATTGCTCAGGAACGATTAAGCCGCAGCGAATATCAATACGGTTTGAGCCAGCAAACCCCCATTTAACAATGGCTTCCTCGGGATATATTGGCTCAAAAAATACGACATTGGGTTACCTTGTTTCATGGGAAGATGACCAAGTCGGTACTGTTGGCTCGGGGGTTCCTATGGGGCAAGACCTCTTTTTTAAAAAAATAGGCGCGTCTTTGATGAAGATAAAAATCAAAGTAAAGCCTGTTGTACTACCGCTTGGAGGGCAGTCTATCAATTTAGGCAGTGGGAATACACATATTACAATTAAGATTAAATATATTTAATGTGGATAATAATATGAATAAAAAGATATCAGCTTCTTTAATTGCCACTATTCTGATTGGCTATTCACATTACGTTTTTTCTGATGAAGTGTTACCCGATACAATATTAAAGATTTCGCTCGATATCGTGAATATTACCTGCGACATTAATGATGGAAAGGGGTTTAACAAAATCGTTGATTTTAAAGTCATTAATGAAGGTGATTTATTGGCAGGAAAGCAACCTGCGGTAAAGACGCAGTTTATTGTTGATTGCCAGAAAAGTGGCTTTAAGCCCAGTCATATCGATGTTAAGTTTCGCCCAGGTAGCCAAGGTGCCCTTAATAATGGGACGGGTGGTGAACTAAAAACAAACTTATCGGGTGTTGGTATTTATTTATCTTGGTTAGATGCCACCCCCATTGATTTATCAGGGACGAATACGCGATTTAGTGCGAATAACAATAATCAGTTTGATATTAGCTTTTATGCAAAACCTTATGCTCAGGCTCAGAGTATTGAAAAAGGAGTGATGAAGAGTAGTGTAATCATCGATATGCTTTATAAATAAGATTAAGTTGAATGAAGTTTAACTAAAATATTTCATTCAACTTAATCATTAGAGTAGGAAAATTAAGGAACTGGTACCGCCTCACCCTTATAATTATCTAAAATAAATTTCTTCGTTTCATCGCTTTTCAGTGCAGCCATCAGTTTCGTAATTCGCGGGTCATTTTGGTTATCCTCACGCGTCACTACCACATTGGCAAATTTACTGTTAGCTGCAGGTTCGCTATAAATGACGTCTTTCGTTAAATCTAAACCGGCATTAATCGCAAAATGGCTATCAATAGAGGCAACATCGGCCTCGCCATTTTTATAAATTTGCGGCATTAATGGTGCATCATAAGTAAATAAAAACTGTAAGTTACGTGGGTTTTCAACAATATCGTCAATGGTTGCATCATCAGGGTCAATATCACTGCGTAATTTAATTAAACCTTCGTCTTGGTACAATTTTAGAATATGACCGTGTTGGGAAATATTGTTGCTGCTCAGTACTTTTGCTCCATTGGGTAAGTCTTGCAGGCTCTTGTATTTTTGCGAAAAAAAGCGGTATGGGTGCATATGCACTGCGCCAACAGACACGAGTTTCCAATCTGGGTGGTCTGCCAATGTTTTATTTAAATATGGAACATGCTGGAAAAAGTTCGCATCTAATTCTTTGTCAGCCAATGCTTGGTTCGGAATAATGTAATCATTAAATACACGGATATCTAAATTAATTCCGTCTTTTTCGAGCTGTGGTTTAACGAACTCTAATATTTCCGCATGGGGTGTTGAAGATGCTCCAATTGTTAATTTATTGCTTTTTTCTTGTTGGTCTGGCTGGCAAGCAGTTAGTGCTAAACTGGTAATTAATAATGCCCCAAAACGTGTTAATAATGATAATTTCATACTGTTATTCCTAATTAGCTGAGTGTAGATAAAATTAATAATTCGTTGACCTAGGTTGATGTTATTAACGTTTATCAATCCACCGAACTAGGGTGTCTCCTATCACTTGAATACATAAAACAATGGCTAAAATCACTAATGTAGCGACCCAAACGACATCCATATGGCTGCGTTGGAATCCTTCTAAATAGGCCAAATTTCCTAACCCGCCCGCACCAATTGCACCAGCAACCGCGGTGCCTCCCACTAATGAAATCAGCGTAACCGTTAAGCCTGAAATCAAAGCAGGGGAAGACTCGGGTATCAATACATTAAAAATCAAGGTGTGCAGTTTTGCTCCCATAGACTGGCTAGCTTCAATAACCCCTTTATCGACCTCGCGTAAGGCAATTTCCACTAACCTTGCATAGAAAGCACTCGCTGAAATCACTAAGGCAGGAAGTGCCGCGTTAACCCCTAAAATAGTGCCAACGATCCATTTGGTTACAGGGAATAATAAAATGATTAAAATAATAAACGGCACAGCACGGAAGATATTCACAATAAAAGAAAGCACACGGTAAACCGCAATATTTTCTTTTTTACCCTCTTGTGCGGTTAAAAATAAAAAAGTACCAATTAAAATTCCCAACATGCCCGATAACGCACCAGAGACCAATGTCATATATAACGTATTGAGGGTTTCAATGCCCAAAACATGCAATTTTAAATAGGGTAAATAGCCACTAACCCAATGCTGTATTTCATCCATGACTAAATCACCTCAACAACGATATTTCTTTTATTTTTAAGATACTCAATGGCATCCGTTAATTTTTCAGTTTCAGGTAGAAATTGAAGATATAAAAAGCCAGTACCTTGGTTAAACGCCCCTTTAATCAATTTAATCGGCTCATTAAATTGAGAAATTAAGTCATACAACAAATAATGGCTCTGTTTTTCTTCATCTAAAACGACACGAATAATCGGGCCATCAGCCAATATTGCCTTTAAGTCTTCTGGGGTATCTGTCGCAACCTCACTTTGTGATAAAAACTGCCGTGTAATTGTATGTTGCGGGTCATGAAAGACTTGGCTAACGAGCCCTTCCTCAACAATACGGCCTTTATCAATGACAGCCACTTTATTGCAGATACTCTTGACGACCTGCATTTCGTGGGTAATTAGCACGATGGTGATATTCAGCTCGCGGTTAATACGTGCCAATAATTGCAAAATAGTTTGTGTGGTTTTTGGGTCTAGCGCAGACGTTGCTTCATCACACAATAAAACATCAGGGTTGTTGGCAAGGGCGCGTGCGATACCAACCCGTTGTTTTTGCCCACCACTGAGCATGGATGGGTATTCATCAGCCTTATCGGTTAGCTCAACTAATGCCATTAATTCATCAACACGGGCTTTACGTTTCTTTTTATCGAACCCTGAAATTTGCAATGGAAATTCAATGTTCTCTCGCACTGTCCGTGACCACAGTAAATTAAAGTGCTGAAAAATCATGCCTATGGATTGGCGTATTTTTAAAACTGCTTTCTCATCGCTGTGGGTAATATTATGTTGCCCAACAATTATTTCACCGCTAGTAGTCTCTTCTAACCGATTTAGCAAACGAATGAGGCTACTTTTGCCTGCACCGCTATAACCGATGATGCCAAAAATATCCCCAGCCGCAATATTGAGGTTGATGTTATCAACCGCTACGGTCTGTTTTTTATTACGGCTGTAGATCTTGCTGACATTCTTGAGTGTTATCACGCTGATCCCCTTGGATGAATTGGTTATATCATAGATCCAAAAATGGATATCTAGACGTCTATACTGCTAAAATAATCAGGAATGTGATGAATGTCAAATAAAAGATAGGGATGAGTTAGATGAAAATAGTCTAATCAATAGAAACGTTAATAATCATTGGATTATTATTTTTTTGTTCGTTATTCAGAATAAGGATTATGGGATTAGGTTGAAATAGAAGAAGTTGAGGGAGTGATACTCCCCCAACCATTAAAAATTATTTCGAAAATCGATGGCCAATCAAATAGATAATCGAGGATGAAACTAACCCAGCAACGACAACGGAGAGTTCTGGAGCATAAGCATTCACGATTAACGCAATGCCAGAGGAGAGTATCCAAGAAACGAACGCTAAGGGCTGCCAATTTTTTGCTTCGTTATTTTTACGTTTGAGTACTAACTGATCCATGATGATAATGGCAGCGATTGGCGGCACAATTAAACCCAGTAAATTCAACCATGTTTGGAATGCATTCCAAATGCCTGTTACAGCAACGATGATCCCAATAACCCCCAGAATAATGGTTAAGGTTCTCATTTTACCTTTAGTAATATGAGACCAACCTACCGCACCATTGTACAAACAGTGAGTACAGCCAACGCCCAAGTTAACAAACACAAAAATAATCGCGAGTACGGAAAGCAGTGGGCTTGAATTTGCTAAAATAGTGATGAAATCACCCCCCGTGACTTCTGGGTGCATGACCACTCCAGTTGCCACAATAATTGCACCAATCACTTCCGCAAAAAATTTGGAAATCGGGAAGGCAGTAAAGGCAGCGAGAAAACCTTGTTTGCCATTTTTTGCCCAGCGAGTAAAGTCAGCCGTCATGGTGCCTGAATCTGTAAACGTGGAGAAAATCATGGTAACTGCAACACCAAAAGATAATGCTCCAGCACCTGCTAACGGTTGGTAATTGAGAATATCTGAAGAGCCACTTTTCATCGCAATGTAAACGGAGATTAACCCTAAAATCAAATACATTGGTGCTGCGATATACCCCAAAATGGCGAGGGCTTTAATGCCGATGAAGGTTGCGCCAACATATAGCACTCCACCTAAAATCGTCATCAGTAATAAGTCCTGCCCAAATGAGCGAAACATTGTATCACCCGTAAGGCCGACCATTAATGCAAACCAGCCGATAACAACAGTGGCAAGCAAACCTGAAACAGCGATATATCCACGCTGCCCAAAGGTTCTTTTTGCGGAGATCGCGAAATTTTCCCCGGTTTTCCCAGCTAAATAACTTAAAGATCCAATGACTAAACACAGTAATAAGTTACCCACTAAAATAGCGGTAACGCCCATTTTAAACCCTAACATGGCAGTGACGACGCCACCAATAACAGCACTGGTTAATACTAAAGGGAAGCTATACCAAACAGCAGAAACCGAGGCAAAACTTTTTCGGTGTTCGAGGGGAACGGGAACATGTTCATATTCGGAATCTAATAAAATATTATCTTTTTCTTTATTTGACATATTAGGTGAACCTCATTTTAATTAAAATTAATTGGAGTACCTATAAAAATTAATAATAAAATTTCTATAATTTAAATTTTATGGATATGAATTAATTCGCTAAAAAAGAAAATAAACCCCATGGTGAATAAATTGCTTTATTAACCTGTAATTAATTGATTTTTTGGTTCGTTTTATGGTGTGGCAAGCATAGCAATAGTTAGTACAGAATAGAATCCATTTAAAAAGTATTCATCAATAGGGTGGATGATTGTTGATTTGTTTTCAATAAAGGTGTTTTAATGTGATTGCACGCATCGTTAATGAGTGAATTAATGTTGTTTTTAGATGATATTTAAAAATTAAAAATATATTTTTATATTTCTATTAAAAAATAAATTTAAATTTGTGATTTCAATCAAATTGAATGTTTTATATTTGTTAAAATATTATTTATATAAATATAATAGATTTATTAAGTTGTCATTTTCCATTCACAAAACCTTCATCAATCTGACGTATTACCCCCGTAGCATCATCGGCAACGATTAAGTCCCAAAGAGGATACCAAGATGATGCAACAGGCTCTCTCTTCATCGAGTGAGTGCTCGACTATTTTGCCTTTCAGGCAAACGGCGAGCGACTTACCCATGATCGCAATACAAAATCTATCACAGGCTTTTTCACAACAATATGTGCTTAATGGCATCGACTTAACGGTGGAAAAAGGCACGGTTTTAGCACTACTGGGGCCATCTGGCTGCGGCAAAAGTACCTTGCTGAAACTGTTAGCAGGCTTATTGCAGCCCACTGATGGCACTATCCAATTTTCGGGCAATATCGTCGCAAGTGCTCACCACCTCGTCCCCCCAGAGAAACGCAACCTCGGCATGGTATTCCAAGATTATGCTTTATGGCCGCATATGACCGTTGCGCAGAATGTTGCATTTCCTTTGAGAATGCGGGGAGTGGGTCGCCAGCAGATTGAAGCTCGCGTAGTTCAGGCCCTTGAGCGTGTTGGATTAATGGATTTTGCCAAGCGAAAACCCGCGGATTTGTCTGGCGGGCAGCAGCAGCGCGTCGCATTGGCTCGAGCCATTATTGCTGAACCTGAAATTTTGTTATTCGATGAACCTCTTTCCAACCTCGATATCGCCCTGCGCCAATCTCTTTGTGAAGAAATGGCGCAATTGCTGAGGACACTGGAAATTACTGCGGTGTATGTCACTCACGATCCCGCGGAAGCCAATACGTTAGCACACCAAATCGCCCATATGCGAAATGGCAAAATTGACCGTTTGACGACCTTATGAAGAGAGAAATTCCATGCAAAAGTTAACCGCAAAACACGTTTTTTCACTAAAGGGTATTACCATGAGCCTTAGCCTTTCCTGTGCACTGTTTTCTGTTTCAACGCAAGCCATTACTGTGTATACCGCGGGGCCTGGCGCGATGGCAAAACAACTGGCCGCAGGGTTTGAAAAACAAACAGGCACGAAGGTGGATGTATTTCAGGCCACAACGGGCAAAGTGATGGCTAGGCTTGAGGCCGAACAAGCAAACCCGCGTGCGGATGTGCTGATTTCCGCTTCATGGGATACCGCCGTTGATTTACAACAAAAAAACTGGTTGTTGGCCTATGAAAGTCCAAATGCACAGCAAGTGCCTGCGCGATTTAAAACCCCTTATTATGTCGCCCAAGGGATTTCAGCTCTTGGTATTGTGTGGAACAGTAAAAGCGGCACGCCAAAACCAACGGATTGGCAAGATTTAGCACAGCCTGTATTTAAGGATAAAGTGACGATGCCAGACCCAGCATTATCCGGGGCATCACTGGATTTAGTCTTGGGTTTACAAAATGCAAAAAAAGAGGCTGCATGGTCACTTTTTGCTGATTTAAAAGCCAATGGTATGGTGATTTCGGGGCCAAACGCACAAGCGCTCACCCCAGTACTACAAGGGGCGAAAGCCGCTGTATTTGGTGCGGTGGATTACGTGGCTTATGGCAGCATTGCCAATGGTGAATCCATTGAAGTTATTTTCCCCAGTAGCGGTACCGCGATAGCCCCGCGACCAATGATGATTTTAAAAAGTAGTAAACAGCCTGATGAAGCGAAAGCGTTTATTGACTACGTGCTGTCAGCTGAGGGCCAAGAGATCGTCGCCAATGCATGGTTGATGCCTGCTCGAGCGGATATTGCAGGGAAACGTCCTGATTTCTCGACACTGACATTATTGCCAGAAGCCACAACAGATAGCGCAGAGCGTAGCGATGTTCTCTCTCGTTTAAGCGCCTTGTTCCGTTAGTTTTCTCGGCAATAATTAGCAAACCGCTGGGTAGGCCTCTTACCCAGCAGGAGTGTTGTTTCTAATGATAAAAATTCGTTTCCTCCCTTTAATCATCATTATTGCACTCGCCATTTTAGTGGTGATCCCTCTGTGCTTTATTGTGCTACAGGCGCTGTTTCCACAACTCGGGCAAGGGCTATTTTCCCAACCGTTCGCGCCGATTATTCATTTAATTAATGAGCCTGAGTTACCCGAACTACTACAAAACACATTATTGCTCGGCGTCGGCGTTGCACTCATTAGTGCGGTAATTGCGATCCCTTTAGGGGCGTTGCGAGGCTTATTTAATTTGCCGTTTGCCAAGACTTGGGATTTACTTTTTCTGATCCCATTTTTGATCCCACCCTATATTGCAGGGTTATCATGGATGCTGACATTGCAGCCGAATGGGTATTCCCAACAGTTGTTTGGTGTTAGCCCAGGAAGCGCGATATTTTCCTTAGGTGGTATGATGGGAATTATGGCGCTGAATTTATTTCCTGTGCTGTACTTTGCCGTTTCACGCAGTATGGCGGCAAATGGTAACCGTCTTGCTGATGTGGCTCGAGTTCATGGCGCACCGCCTTGGCAGGCCTTTTTCAGGATTACCTTTCCGTTATCCTTACCGTCAATAGCGGCTGGGTTATTGTTGGTGTTTACCTTAGCGATTGAAGAATATGGCATCCCTGCTGCAATAGGCGCACCGAATGGTATTCGTGTATTAACAACGGATATTGAACAGCGTTTAGCGGATTGGCCGATTGATTTACCTGGTGCGGCGTCGTTATCGTTGATTTTGGCGAGTGTGGCTATTTTTGCTTATACGCTACAACGTTCTATTGTTTCGGGGAAAAATGTGGCGACGACGACAGGGAAAGCCGCGGCGTTGGTGACACGCTCTCTTGGGGTATGGCGTTGGCCTGTTGTCGGGGTATTTGCAGTGGTGAGCTTTTTAGCCGTCGGGATGCCGCTACTGGCAATGTTTGGTACCGCATTTTCATCGACGGTCTCAGGCGGTTTAGCATGGGATAATTTAACCTTAAGGCATTTCTCTGGTTTGGTTGACTCCCAAGCGGAAGCGCTAGATGCGTTATTAACCAGTGTGTCATTAGCCAGCGCAACAGCGATATTAACGGGGGTTTTAGGGTTTTTATCTGCGTGGCTGGTGGTTTCTCAACGTATCCGTGGGGCTGTTATCATTGATGCCTTGTCTTTATTACCCATTTCCATTCCAGGGATAGTGATTGCCGTAGGGATGATTTTGGCGTGGAATCAGCCTTTCTGGCCTGTCACGCCATACCATACTTGGGGCATTTTATTGCTTGCTTACAGTTGTTTGTTGTTGCCATATCCCGTGCGGTATTGCAGCGCAGCGCTAACTCAAATTGGTGGTAGTTTAGCGGATGCCGCGCGAGTACACGGCGCATCTGCAATAACGACATTGCGTTTGGTGCTGTTCCCATTAGTGTTGCCAAGCTTATTGGCCGCGATGATGTTGGTATTTGCCGTGGCATCGAGGGAACTCGTTTCCTCACTTTTACTCGCTCCCGCAGGAATGCAGACGGTATCTATCTTTGTGTGGCGGCAGTTTGAGCAAGGCTCCATCGGCAGCGGCATGGCGATGGCCTGCATCGCAGTGTTGATCAGTTTAAGTTTGATGCTGTGCGCACAATGGGTACAGGGGCGGTATAGCAAAGAATAATGTGGAAGAACTAAAGGTGGCAATATGCCACCTTTAGTTTGTTGACAAAGCAGGATAAAGCGTGGTTTTTCCTGCTTTGTGTTATCAGCCGAAAATCAATAAATTGATTTTCCTAATTTATTTTCAAAACCTATCCAGTCTGTAGTCAAACCTGATCGGTTTGTCAGCATTCTGAAAGTGGCAATATGCCACCTTGATGATATTGGTTAGTTAATATCACTCGCATCGTGGCGTTCGCGTACTTGTTGTGCGGGGTCGCCTTGTAAGCGATTGACGCGGCGGCCGCGTTGTACTGCAGGGCGTGCATAAACTTCATCTGCCCAGCGAATGACATTTTTGTACTCATGCACTGATAAAAACTCGGCGGCGTCATATAGCCAGCCTTTGACTAAGGCGCCATACCACGGCCAGATGGCGATATCAGCGATAGTGTAGTTATCACCTGCCACGTATTTATTGTCTGCTAGGCGTTTGTCTAACACGTCAAGCTGGCGCTTGGTTTCCATGGCAAATCGATTGATTGGGTATTCGTATTTTTCAGGGGCATAGGCGTAAAAATGACCGAAACCGCCTCCCGCAAAGGGGGCTGAGCCCATCTGCCAAAATAACCACGATAATGTTTCGGCGCGCTCAGGCTGTGTGGTAGGTAAAAAGGCAGAAAATTTTTCCGCCAAATAGGTAAGAATTGAACCTGATTCGAACACGCGGATAGGTTCTTTACCACTTCTGTCGACTAATGCAGGGATTTTTGAATTCGGGTTGATATCCACAAACCCAGAACTAAATTGGTCACCTTCACCAATATTAATCAACCAGGCATCATATTCGGCTTCTTGAATTCCCAGCGCTAACAGCTCCTCAAGCATAATTGTCACTTTTTGCCCGTTAGGTGTGCCTAGTGAATAGAGCTGTAGTGGGTGCTTACCAATTGGAAGTTCTTTTTCGTGTGTGGCACCAGAAACAGGGCGGTTAATATTGGCAAATTTGCCGCCATTGCCTTGCTGCCATTGCCATACTTTTGGTGGAATATACGGTGTGTCTGCCATTGATTATCTCCTTAATTATTTCGAAGAATTTGATTCAATAATCCCATTGCTAATGGTTCCACTGTAGCAAGCCATTGCCAATTCGCCAGCTTTTTTATCGATTTTTAGGTGTGATCAGGTTGTGAACTGTGCAGCGTGCATGAACTCCATCTTTAAACAGAATGGTTTTTTTGCATAAAATCTGATTGGTGAAATTACGCTGGTGTTGTTAATGCGCACAACGAGTCAGTAAAAAAATCTCCCTTAAGCTGAGATAGCTTAAGTGTTAAGTTGATAACTAAAGGTAAATATTTATCTCGGCAATCAAAAAAACACCTTTAATTGACACTTAAGCGAAAAATATTTAACAAACGAATTGTGCAAATAACTAATCCAATTAAAAAAAGGATGTGAACAATATGTGAACATTGGCACTAATTTCGCAGGGGGCATTTTATACATTGAATACCAATAAGAGATATCCGTTGGTTGGAGTGCGCCCATGTTTGCATCAAATTCAAATATCTATCAAAGCCTATTAAATAGGGCAAACACGCAGCCTGATGCTGTCGCTATTGTTTTTGAAGAGCAGCATTGGCGTTATCGCCAGTTATTGGTGAAGGTCAACCAAACGATGTTTTGGCTAACATCGACCCTACAATTGCGAAAAGGCGACCGTATTATTTTGGGGTGGGGAAACACCATAGAGTTTTGCCAGCTATTTTATGCGGCGGTGGGGCTGGGTATTCAGGTTATTCCATTAAGCACCAAAATGAAGGAGTTTGAGGGCAAAGAGCATCTTTCACGTATTAATGCAGATGCCATTTTTTGGGATGATACCTACCAGCCATGGTTGGGGGACTTTAATGTGAAAGGTATCAGCCTTTCTCAATGGAAAGCATTAACACTGACGGATGAAATGACGTTTGTGAATCATGTTAATGAAGAAGACCCCGCCGTCATTATTTTTACATCAGGGACAACAGGGGCACCAAAAGGTGCAGTCATTACGCATAAAAATATTTTGTCAGCGGTTTATGCTTATCAACAAACATTAAAATTAACTGAAAATGATAAAACGATATTAGCCGTACCGATTTACCATATTACTGGGCTATCGGCTATTTTGGCATTATTTATTCATATTGGTGGAACTATTTTTCTACATCAAAAATTTAATGCTAAAGAAATGATTTCAACAATTGCGAAAGAAAAAATTACTTTTTTACATGGCTCGCCGACAGTTTTCATTTTATTAGTTCAAAAGATAAAAGAAAATAAAAGCATTAATTTAGAAAGATTTAATTCGTTGAAAATGATTGCCTGCGGTGCAGGGCATTTAAATGAAGGAACGATTAAAGAGCTATCTTATATTTTTGCAAAAACATCAATTCATTCTATATATGGTTTAACGGAAACATCGTCCCCTGCAACGGTATATTTAGATGATATTCGAAACAGCCCGAAAAAAGCCAGTTCAGGCACACCAGTTCCAGGGCTGAAAGTTTCGATTAGAAGTGAAAAGGGTGAAGAAAAACAGGTAAATGAAACTGGGAATATTTGGGTTAAAGGGGATGTTGTCATCCAGCGTTATTGGCCTGATAGCCCTGCAAATACCACGTCGTTTCAGGATGGGTGGTTCTTTACTGGGGATATTGGTTATCTGGATGAAGACGGCTTTCTTTATATTCAAGATAGAATTAAAGATATGATTAATCGAGGTGGGGAAAAAATTTATTCTATCGAAGTTGAAGATTTAATTTCCAATTACCCTGGTGTCAATGAAGTCGCCGTTATTCCAGTAGAAAGCCCAATTTATGGTGAAGAACCAATAGCGTTTATTATTCCAGAAAGCCAAGTGTGTTTAACCAGTAAAGAAATTATGGAATGGCTAAAAGAACGGATACCTAATTATAAAGTCCCTGTAAAAATTATGTTTACCCGTAATTTCCCAAGAACATGGAATGGGAAAATAAGTAAGAAAGATTTAAAACATCGATATTATTCTTTAAATAGCTAACAGCTAATTCTTTTTTAATTTATCAAATAAAGGGCTATGAAATATTAGCCTTTAGGTAGGTTTTATCATGAATAATAAGTTTATCTCTAAACAAGAAGCCGCTGAATTAATTAATGATGGCGATACAATTTGTACTGTGGGAATGACATTAACCAGCGCAGCTGAGTCTATTTTGTCTGCCATTGAACAGCGTTTTTTATCAGAAGGTTCGCCAAAACAATTAACGTTAGTGCATGCGGCAGGGCAATGTAACCGTATTCGCGGTAATCAACATTTTGCACATCAAGGCATGGTGAAACGTATTATTGGCTCTCACTGGGGATTAGCGCCGCGTTGGATGCAGATGATCAACGACAATGAAGTTGAGGCCTACTGCTTACCTCAAGGGCAAATGGTGCATTTGTATGGCGCGATGGCAGCAGGTCTTCCTGGTCGTTTATCCAAAGTCGGTTTAGGGACATTTATTGACCCTGATTTAGAAGGCGGCCGAATGAATGCTAAAACGCTAGCACTGCCACCGCTGGTCGAAAAAGTGAGTTTTAAAGGGGAAGATTGGTTGTGGTACCCCGAAATTCCGCTGGATGTTGTGGTGATCCGCGGTACGCATGCAGACAGCAAAGGCAACCTGACCACTGATGAAGAAGCCATGTCGTTGGAAGTGTTGCATGCGGTTTTAGCGGCAAAACGCTTCGGTGGGAAAGTCATTGCTCAGGTGAAGTATTGCGTGGAAGAAGGCACTTTGCACCCGAAACGCGTTACTGTTCCTGCCAGTTTTATTGACCACATTGTGATTTGTGATAACCCAGAAGAAGACCACCGCCAGTCTTCAAGTTGGTTCTTTGACCCAACACTGTGCGGTGATATCCGCACGCCTGTACAGCAAACCACACCATTGCCGCTCGATATTCGCAAGTTGATCGGGCGTATCGCCTGTCGTTACCTCACTGAAAACTGTGTGATTAACTTAGGGACAGGGATCCCGAATGATGTGATCGGTTCAATCATTCAAGAGGAAGAGGCCACGAAATGCGTGGATATCACTGTGGAATCTGGCATTTGGGGCGGAGTTCAAGCGGGGGGGATTGATTTTGGTATTGGCCGCAACCTGTCTGCGATGATCAGCCACCAAGATCAGATGCTTTACTACAACGGGGCGGGGGTAGATATCACCTATATGGGCGCAGGGGAAATGGATGCCAGCGGCCATGTGAATGCCACTTTACTTGGCAATATTTGCCCAGGAGCAGGTGGGTTTATTGATATCACACAAAATGCCCGCCATGTGGTTTTTTGCTCAACATTTACTGCGAAAGGGTTAGATATCCACTGTGAAAACGGGCAGTTAAAGATTACCCGTGAAGGGGATATTCGTAAGTTGGTGAATAACGTTAGGCAGATTTCTTGGAACGCAGATGTGGCACGCCAGATTAACCAAACCATGCATTTTGTCACGGAGCGTGCGGTATTTACCTTGGGTGGAAAAGTGCCTGTATTGGTTGAAATCGCACCAGGGATTGACATTGAGCGTGACATTCTTGCCCATATGGATTTCGTGCCAGAAATCTCCCCTGATTTGAAAGTGATGTCCTCTTCATTATTTGAAGAAGCGCCTTTTGGTTTGGTTTCGTATTTATAGTTTCAATATTAAAGAGGAATTTATTTATGTTAGTCAAAGACAAAGTTGCCATCGTCACGGGCTCAGCAAGAGGTATTGGTTTTGCTATTGCACAGGTACTGGCAGAAGAAGGTGCAAAAGTGGTGATTTCCGACCTCGCGATGTCCTCTGGTGAAGAAAGCGCAAAACAGCTACAGGCTCAAGGCTTTGAAGCCGTGTTTATCCCGTGTGATATTTCCAAACGCGAGCAAGTAAATGCACTCTTTTCACAAGCTAAAGAACACTTTGGCGCCATTGACGTGATTGTCAATAACGCAGGGATCAACCGTGATGGCATGCTGCATAAGTTAAGTGACGACGATTGGGATAAGGTTATCGACATTAACTTGAAAGGCACGTTTAACTGTATGCAAGAAGCAGCAAAATTGATGCGCGAGCAAGGAAGTGGTCGCATTGTGAATATCTCTTCCGCAAGCTGGTTAGGAAATGTGGGGCAAGCTAACTATGCAGCCTCAAAAGCAGGGGTTATCGGCTTAACGAAAACCGCTTGTCGCGAATTGGCGCGTAAAGGCGTCACCGTCAATGCTATCTGCCCTGGGTTTATTGATACTGACATGACCCGGGGTGTGCCTGAAAAAGTGTGGGACATCATGATCAGCAAAATCCCTGCGGGCTTTGCGGGTGACCCACGAGACGTTGGGCAATGTGTGGCGTTCTTAGCGTCAGACAAAGCGCGCTATATCAATGGCGAAGTGATTAACGTTGGCGGCGGTATGGTGCTGTAGGAGAACAGAATGAAAAACGCAAATGATATTGTGATTGTCAGTGGTGTGAGAACGGCGATTGGTACTATGGGTGGCAGTTTTGCGAACACGCACCAACACGATTTAGGGGCTGAAGTGATCCGTGAAGCCGTAAAACGTGCAGGGATCGCACCAGAAGATGTGGATGAAGTGATTGTCGGAAACGTGGGGCAAATCGCAGAAAGCGGTTTTATTGCGCGGATCTGTCAACTACGTGCTGGCTTACCAAAAGAAACTACCGCTTATTCTGTTAACCGCCAATGTGGCTCGGGGCTACAGGCACTGGCAGATGGCATGATGTTGTTGCAAACAGGGCAGTCGAATGTGGTTGTGGCATGCGGAACGGAAAACATGACCATGCTGCCGTACTACTTGCGTAAAGCGCGTTATGGCTACCGCATGGGCAATGATGTTTTAGAAGATGGATTGACGTCGATTTTAACTTGGCCTGAAGGCCCATACCACAACGGGATGACGGCGGAAAATGTCGCAGAGCAATTTAATATTTCCCGTGAGGAAATGGATGATTTTGCCTGGGATAGTCAGCAAAAAGCGCTGAAAGCCATCGAAGCAGGTTACTTTAAAGATCAAATCCTGCCGATGGAAATTCAAGAAGGGCGTAAAGGGACACGTATTTTCGATACGGATGAACACCCACGAGATACGCCAAGGGAAAAACTGGCAAAATTACGCCCTGCATTTAAAGCGGATGGTGTGATTACTGCAGCCAACTCTTCAGGGATTAATGATGGTGCAGCGGCATTAGTGATGATGCGCCGCGAAGAAGCGGAAAAACGTGGTTTGAAGCCACGAATGAAAGTGGTGGATTGGGCGGTTGCAGGATGTGAAGCCGCCATTATGGGGTTCGGTCCCGCACCTGCGACACGCCGCTTGATGGAAAAAATAAAGATGGATGTCAAAGACATTGATCTCATTGAGTTAAATGAAGCTTTTGCCGCTCAGGCGATAGCAGTTATGAATGATTTGTCATTAGATAGTTCACGGGTCAATGTGAATGGCGGCGCGATTGCACTGGGTCACCCCGTTGGGGCGAGTGGGGCGATTTTACCCGTTAAGTTAATGTATGAAATGGAACGCCGTCAGGTTACTACAGGGTTAGTGACGATGTGTATCGGTGGTGGTCAAGGGATATCAATGTTGTTCGAAAGAGAATAAGAAATACCGCAAGTAAAAAGCCCGACGTGGGGCGTCGGGCTGTTGCTGAGGTAATAACAACAGGTAGGGGAATGTAAGAAAGCACCAAGCCTGTTTCACTGCAACATGAGGATCTTATCTATGTTTTCTACAAATGCAAAGTTAGATTATGCGGCACAGGGTAAAAAGACCAACGCAAAGATATATCGCAACCTGATGCCGTTATTGATTTTGGCTTATATTATTAGCTTTATTGACCGCACGAATATCGGGATGGCAAAACATGCGATGTCGATAGACCTCGGATTATCTGCCACGGCATTCGGGATCGGCGCGGGGTTATTTTTCCTGACCTATTCAATTCTTGAGATCCCAAGTAACCTGATCATGGAAAAAGTGGGTGCGCGCTTTTGGATCACGCGGATCATGATCACGTGGGGGTTATTGTCTGCCGCAATGGCATTCGTTACAGGGCCTACGTCTTTTTATATTCTGCGCCTATTATTAGGGGCAGCAGAAGCGGGGTTATACCCTGGTGTGATCCTGTATATGACCTACTGGTTTAGCCAAGAAGAACGGGCTAAAGCAACAGGGTTATTCTTATTAGGGGTGTGTCTTGCCAATATCATTGGTGCACCATTGAGTGGTTTATTGTTAAGCATGGATGGGCTATTAGGTTTCCATGGTTGGCAATGGATGTTTGTGATTGAAGGTTTACCTGCGGTTATTTTGGCTTTTGTCGTGTGGTTTGTTTTACCGAATAAACCAGAAGACGCAAAATGGTTAGATGAAGACGATCGGAATTATATTAAATATAAACACGAGCAAGACCAAAACAGCATTAGCGTCAGTAATAACAAATTCTCACTTAAGGCGGCATTTAAAAATAAAGCGTTTATGATGATTGTCGCGATTTATTTTACGCACCAATTCTCTGTATACGGCTTAAGTTATTTTTTACCAACGATTATTGGTGAATACGGTAAATTAACGCCAATTCAAATAGGCTTATTAACGGCAATTCCTTGGATTTCAGCGGCTATTGGCGGCATTTTTGTGGCAAGAAAAGCGAATACTCCGCGTCGTTCGTCCCGCATTTTAATTTCGGGTTATGCGGTGATGGCTGTTGGATTGGTGATTGGGGCACTTGGCGGGCCAGTGGTTGGGCTAATCGGCTTTTGCTTAACTGCCTTTATGTTCTTTGTTGTGCAATCTATTATTTTCTCACTTCCACCAACGTATATGAGTGGTAGTATGCTGGCAGGGAGTTTGGCCTTACTGAACTGTTTAGGGTTGTTTGGCGGTTTCTTAGGACCATTTATTTTAGGTTTCTTTGAAGATTACACAGGCACTGCCACCTCTGGATTATGGTTTGGTGTTGGCTTGTTGGTTATCGGAACACTTATCGCTTCGCGAGTGAACACCAACGGTATGAGCAACAGCGAGAAAGTAAAAACGCCAACATCGGTACAAGCAAAATAACGCAACATCGCCATTTACAATAGGAAAGCCTACATGAAAATTGTTATCGCACTTGATTCCTTTAAAGGAAGTTGCTCAGCACAGCAGGCATGCCAAGCAGTTGCTGAGGGTTTCAAGCGTGTATCCTCCGATTTGGATATGACGTTATTGCCAATATCTGATGGCGGAGAAGGCCTGTTGGAGTCACTAGAGCATAGTCCAGTTTTATCTGGTGTAACGCCTTACATATTGACGTGTACAGGACCTTATGGCAGCCAAGTTGATGCACGGCTGTTGGTGCTGGACGGAAAAACCGCTTTTATTGAAATGGCACAATGCAGTGGCCTAGAGCTTGTCAAACCTGAATTTCGCCATGCAGAAAAAGCCTCAACATACGGTTTGGGGGAAATGGTGAAATATGCCCTCGACTTGGGGTGCAACCGCATTATTCTTGGTATAGGTGGAAGTGCAACAAACGATGGCGGGGCGGGCTTTGCGCAAGCACTTGGCGCACAATTTTACGATAAAAACCATCAACTGATTAGCTCGCCAATAAATGGTGAGAACCTTATTAATATCGCAAAAATTGACTTGGATAAGTTCGATCCTCGTGCTGCGGCTGTTGAATTTAACGTATCTTGTGATGTGGAAAATCCGCTGCTCGGCAAAAATGGAGCAACGTATATTTATGGCCCACAAAAAGGGGCTGATAAAACTGTACTAGACCAGCTGGAAGCAGGTATGACGCATTATGCACAATTAATGTCGAGCACCTTAGGGAAAGATGTCTCATCAGAAGCGGGAAGTGGCGCGGCTGGTGGACTCGGTGCAGGATTGCGTTGGTTTGTCGATGCTAAGCTCGAAAAAGGGATTGACCTTGTTCTCGGGTTATTGGGTGCAGAGGCTTATATTCAACAAGCAGACTTAGTGATTGTTGGAGAGGGGCGGATGGACAGCCAAAGTGCCAACGGTAAAGCACCCGTCGGTGTCGCCCGTATGGCAAGCCGCTTTGGTGTGCCGACAATCGCCTTATGCGGTGGATACAGTGAGGATAGTCGAATTTTGTATCAACACGGGATTACGGCGATGTGGTCACTTTGCCCTGGACCTGTTTCTTTAGAGCAAGCGATGGTTAATGGAGAGCGTTACCTAGTGGATACCGCTGAAAACTTACTAAGAACAGTATTAGCAAGCCAAAAAATTTAATAAAACAATAAGATGAGGCGGTAATATGCTACTGACTGAAAAATTAGCTAATGATATTGTCACGCGTGCGATGGGGATCATCCACCACAACGTCAATGTGATTAACAGTCAGGGGATGATTATCGCTTCAGGTGAAAAAAAACGTATTGGTGAAACACATGAAGCCGCAGTGGAGGTGATCCGCTGCGGCAAACGGATCACGATTTACAATGAAAATGAAGCCCGTGCTTATTCTAATGTAGCCCCAGGGATCAATCATCCGATTATTGTGGCTGACAAAGTGGAGTTGGTGATTGGCGTGAGTGGTGATCCCGTGGTTATTCAGCGTTATGCGGAATTAGCGATTCTTACCGCGGAGTTACTTATTCAGCAAGAAATTGAGCGTCGTAGCATCAATTGGCAGCACCGCTTACGGGATATGTTATTTGTTCAGTTTATTGAAAGTACCACACCTATTCAGGGGCGTAGTGCATTATTAAAGCTGCATAACTCAGGTTTTTCGTTTTCGCTACCCACGATCCCAGTGATTATTAATATTGAAGCCATTCAATATCGCCCTGAAATCTTAGATACCATCATTACAGAATTATCGGCGATGGAAAAAAGTGATGTATTGCTACTCAATAGCCGTGAAGTATTGATGCTATTTCCCTCAAAACACTATCAAAATGAATCATTTATTCCTAACCTACATTTTATTTTGGATGGTCAACTGAGTCAGTACTATATTGGTGTTGGTGTGCAAGCCGATAGCGAAGAACATGTGCGTGATGCGGTGCATTTTGCTCGCTCAGTGATTGATGTGGGACGTCAGACAGTCCCTGAAAAACAGGTTTTCTTATTTAAAGAAATGGCTTCATTTTGTTTATTTAATGAGTTAGAAAACAGTTATTTATTTAATTTCTTTTTGGATATTTGCAACAAAATTTTATTGCATGATTCAGGGGAAAGTTTGTTGGAAACGTTAGAGTTATTTTTATCGCAAAATGGTGAAATTGGTAATACCGCTTTGCAGCTTGGTATTCACCGCAACACGTTAAGTTATCGGCTACAACAAATTAAAAAGCAAACGGGGCTAGACCCAACAAAATTCACTGATTTGATTCAATTATCGGTGGCGATGCATGGCTACCGTCGGCGTTACCCAAAACAGCAGCCATGGTTAGATGCATTAACCTAATTATTACTTTTGCTGTAAAACCCAAATAGCGGCTTCAATACGCGATTTTAAATTGAGTTTTTTCAGTAAATGCTTCACATGTACTTTAACGGTACTCTCCGTAATATTTAATTTATTGGCAATCTGCTTATTGGATAGCCCCCGTGAGATTAAATCTAAAATATGCGTTTCTCTTGGGGTGAGTACCGATAAATTATGTTCAGTAGATGTGCGATTATCTCTTAATGATTCGGCTAAAACAGAGGCTAATGTTGGACTGACAACCATTTTACCGCTGGCGGCTTCTTTCAATGCAACAATGAGTTTTTCGGGTTCCATATCTTTTAATAAATAGCCATCAGCACCGTGTTTTAGCGCATTAATTAAATCTTCACCATAGTTAGAAACGGTGAATAAAATAATGCGGCCAGAAAGTTCGTGGTTGCGTAAATTGCAGAGGACTTCAAACCCGTTCATTCCTGGCATATTTAAGTCTAATAGGATTAAATCCGGATCATATTCTTCGGCGATTTTAATGCCTGTTTCTCCGTCATCAGCTTCCCCAATGACTCGCAATGTCGGCTCTAAGCTGATTAGTTGCTTAACCCCATTACGCAGCATCGGATGATCATCAATGAGTAAAATTGTGGATTGGCCAGTGGTGATATTTTTGTTTTCCATCAACAAGTAACTCCAATTTAATTAAGCCACAGCGAGTGGGAATGTGACACTGACTGTTGTTCCCCCCTGAACACGAGGTGCAATTTGGTATTCTCCGTTTAAGCTCAGAGCCCTTTCCCTCATGATAATCAGTCCATAATGGTTATTTTTCGTGGGCTGGGGTTGAATACCGTCACCATTATCTTCAATGGTGACGGTGATAACGTCTGCATTTTCGAATAACGAAACTTGCGACCAATTTGCATTGGCGTGCTTGAGAATATTGCTCAAGGCTTCTCGGATTATCTGTATGATATGAATAGCTTGGTGTGGCGAAATGCTTTTTGCTGGCAGTTGGTAATTCAAATTTATTTCAAAGCCAACACGTTGGCTAAATTCATTGATAGTACTTTCTAAAGAGGGCAATAAACCTGGTTCAGTGAGCTTTAACCTAAAAGTGGTTAATAATTCACGTAATTGGCTATAAGCAGAGTTAATTTCATTGCGCATTTCATTGAGTAAATCTTGTTGTTTATTGGGCAAAGATTCTGGCTGCATTTGCAGATAGCTAATTTGCATTTTTAAACATGATAACGATTGGGCAATAGAGTCATGGAGTTCTCTGGCGATTGCCGAGCGTTCATCCATAATTAGCAATTGTTGTTGCTGCTCTAATTGGTGCGCCATTGCTAACATACCAGTGATTTGTTTGACCAACATTAGCACTAAATTATTTTGCTCATCGGATAAAGGCCTATCTATTGAGATCTCAGCTAGGATAACCCCATAGCGGTGTAAATTATCGGAGATATCCCACGATAACATTGTTGGATGTTCCACGGTTTCAGGGGCTGGAAATTCACCACAGTGGATGTCATGAAAATAGGTATCGTTATTTTCTTCATATAGCCGCAAGCTAATATTTTTAAGGGGGATTAGGTTTTGTAGTTCTATCAGTACTTTTTCTAGGCGTACCGCCAGTGGGTCGATGGAATGCAAGGTACGATTTGATTGATACAGGTACAGCAATACTTTGTTTTTATTCTGTAAGTCTGCCGTTTTTTCTTCGACACGAGACTCTAATTGACGGTAACTTTGCGCTAATTCATCAGACATTTGGTTTAATGTTTGTCCAAGAGCGCTAAGCTCATCATGTTTTTTATACGTTGGATAACGTTGGCTAAAATCCCGATGACTAATCGCATTCACCATATTTAACAGTTTTAGCCAAGGGTAATAAATTTTCTTCCTAAAATGGCAAATGGTGAAGAGTAATAATAGAGAAACGAGGCCGATAAACACCATTTGTGTCATGGCGACATAGGTCATTTTACGTTCTGTTTTTTCATCGATACTTTTTACTAACTCATCGATTTTATTAACAAAAGTGATAACCTCAAAACGTGCATCATTGGGGGAATTGGCTTTTGCTAGCGCAGGTCTTAAGTCGTTTAGCCAATATTGGTGAAGCTCGCTAAATAGATTAGTTAAATCCTCTATTTCGACCACTTGGGTTAATTCAGGGCTTAATAAATCATGTTCAAGTTCATTCAGATAAATATCCGAATAGGTATTGAGTGGTGTTAATGAAAGCAAGTGATAACTTTGCATTCTTAGCGACCCCGATTTATTTATTGCGTGAGCGTTCCCTTGCACGCTAATAATCATTTGGTTGGAAATTGTCATGCCAATAATACCGAGTACAGCAATCAATAACATTAAGCCAATAACTTGGTTAATGATTGAAAATCGGCGGTTCGCAGTTGGCATACATAATCCTTAATTCCATGACATCATTATTCAATATTTTTTATAACGCTATTATTGTTCCTCTATTAGACAAAATTGAATATGCCACTTCGGTATTACTCCCTAATATCTCGCCGAGTCTTTTTGCTAAAATTTGCATCAATGAATGTTTTTAATGTATTAAATTATTCGTTTATATTTAATTGGTTAACTAAAAATACCCCTAATACTCCTCTGGTGGACGGTCTGAATTTCGTGCCAAATTTGATTTAAATCTACCTTGATTTAGATCAGCTTCATGCTGGCTTATTCGCCACACACTGCGCTCAGAAAATCGTATTTATCGGGGTGAATTATGTCTCAACGAGAGAGGATTAATAATACGGCTGTGCAGCCAAAAGGTGTTATTCAGGATTGGCGTCCTGAAGAAAGCCAATTTTGGCAGCAAACAGGTCAGCGAATTGCCAAACGTAATTTGTGGATTTCAATTCCGTGTTTATTGCTTGCATTCTGTGTATGGATGCTATTTAGTGCGGTTGCTGTTAATTTAAATAAAGTGGGTTTTAATTTTACCACTGACCAATTATTTTTATTAACCGCACTGCCTTCCGTTTCTGGCGCCTTATTACGCGTGCCCTATTCTTTTGTTATTCCTATCTTTGGTGGTCGTCGTTGGACGGCAATTAGCACTGTATTTCTGATTATTCCGTGTATTTGGTTGGGGTATGCGATTCAAGACCCAACAACGCCATACCAAGTATTTGTGATTATTTCCCTGCTTTGTGGTTTTGCTGGGGCAAACTTTGCATCAAGCATGGCGAATATCAGTTTCTTTTTTCCGAAAGCTCGCCAAGGTGGTGCGCTGGGCTTAAATGGTGGTCTAGGAAATCTAGGCGTTAGCGTGATGCAGTTAGTCGCCCCGTTTATTGTCGGTGTGGGGGTGTTTGCTTTTGCGGGTGGAACAGGAGCGGTTCAGCCTGACGGTTCTGTACTTTGGCTGGAAAATGCAGCGTGGGTTTGGGTGCCATTCTTGCTGTTCTTTACGGCGATGGCATGGTTTGGCATGAACGATTTGGCAGCAAATAAAGCCTCTTTAAAACAGCAACTTCCTGTTTTAAAACGTGGACATCTGTGGATTTTAAGCCTGTTGTACCTCTCAACATTTGGTTCATTTATCGGTTTTTCCGCGGGCTTTGCCATGCTGTCGAAAACCCAGTTTCCCGATATCGTCATCTTGAAATTTGCCTTTTTTGGCCCATTCCTTGGTGCATTAGCCCGCCCACTTGGCGGCATGCTGTCTGACCGTTTTGGCGGCGTCAAAGTGACTTTCCTGAACTTTATCGCCATGGCTATTTTTTCAGGGCTACTGTTCTTTACCTTGCCAGAAAATGGCCAAGGCGGCTCCTTCGGTGCGTTTTATGGTGTGTTTATGGTGCTGTTTTTAACGGCAGGTTTAGGCAGTGGTTCCACATTCCAAATGATTGCCGTGGTTTTTCGCAAATTAACCATGGACAAGGCTTTATTAAGAGGTGCTTCAGAGCAAGAAGCACAAAAAGAAGCAGTAACCGAAAGTGCGGCAGCGCTTGGGTTTATCTCTGCCATTGGTGCAATTGGTGGCTTTTTTATTCCAAAAGCCTTTGGGACGTCGTTAACCCTGACAGGCTCACCCGCTGATGCCATGAAAGTGTTCTTTGTGTTCTATCTCTCTTGTGTGTTTATCACGTGGTTAGTTTACGGACGTACCCACAAATAATAACAAGTTATAAAAATCCTTTTTAAGCAATGTACGGCGGCGGTCGCCGTCTCTTTGGAGGCAATCCGAATGAGCAAATTTTTAGATAGATTTCGTTATTTTAAGCAGCTGGGTGATACCTTCGCAGGCGACCATGGGCAAGAGCTCAATGTTAACCGTGATTGGGAGGATAGTTACCGTAGTCGCTGGCAGCACGATAAAGTCGTACGTTCGACCCACGGTGTTAACTGCACTGGTTCATGTAGCTGGAAAATTTACGTCAAAAATGGCCTTGTGACGTGGGAAACACAACAAACTGACTACCCACGCACCCGCCCAGATTTACCTGATCACGAGCCTCGTGGTTGTCCGCGTGGTGCCAGCTATTCATGGTATTTATACAGTGCAAACCGCGTGAAATACCCGATGATGCGTAAGCGTTTACTGAAATTATGGCGCGATGCAAAAGCAGAGCACCAAGACCCCGTCGCAGCATGGTTATCCATCATTAGCGACCCAGAAAAAGCGCAGAGTTACAAACAAGCTCGTGGTCGCGGTGGTTTTGTTCGCTCCAGCTGGCAGGAAGTGAACGAGTTAATTGCAGCTGCTAACGTGGCGACGATTAAGGAATTTGGTCCTGACCGCATTGTCGGTTTTTCGCCAATCCCTGCGATGTCGATGGTGTCTTATGCGTCAGGTGCCCGTTATTTATCTCTCATTGGTGGGGCTTGCCTGAGCTTCTACGATTGGTACTGCGACTTACCGCCTGCATCCCCAATGACGTGGGGGGAGCAAACGGATGTACCAGAATCCGCAGACTGGTATAACTCATCTTACATTATTGCTTGGGGCTCGAACGTCCCGCAAACTCGTACGCCTGATGCTCACTTCTTTGCAGAAGTCCGCTACAAAGGGACGAAAACTGTTGCTGTCACGCCAGATTACGCCGAAATCACCAAATTCTGCGACCATTGGCTGAACCCAAAACAAGGGACTGACAGTGCCATGGCGATGGCAATGGGGCATGTCATCCTCAATGAGTTCCACGTCAAACGTGAAGCGGAATATTTCCGTGAATATGTTCGCACTTACACCGATATGCCGATGTTGGTGATGCTCGATAAACATGAAAACGGTGCGTATGTTGCTGGGCGTATGCTGCGTGCTTCGGATCTCGTTGATTCTTTAGGCGAAGAGAAAAATGCCGAATGGAAAACCATCGCGATTGATGAAGAAACAGGGGCACTGTGCGCCCCTCAAGGCTCGATGGGGTTCCGTTGGGATGACAGCCAAAAATGGAACTTAGAACCGCGCGCAGGGCAAGATGCACACCAGATCAAAATGCAACTCAGCCTTGCAGATACGCACGATGAATTTGTTGAGGTTGGCTTCCCATACTTTGGTGGTTTAGAAAGCGAACATTTCCAACGTGTTGAATTGAAAGATGTTTTGTTGCACAAATTACCCGCGAAACGTATTCAGCTTGCGGATGGCAGTGAGTCACTGGTTACTAGTGTGTATGATTTGATGCTTGCTAACTACGGCATTGACCGTGGTTTCGGTGATGAAAACTGTGCCGTTGATTACGATGATATGAAAGCCTATTCCCCTGCATGGGCTGAAAAAGTCACTGGGGTGAGCCGCCAAAATATCATTCGCATCGCCCGTGAATTTGCGGACACCGCAGAGAAAACCCACGGCCGTGCGATGGTAATTGTTGGGGCTGGTATCAACCACTGGTACCACATGGATATGACTTACCGCGCAATTATCAACATGCTGATTTTCTGTGGCTGCGTGGGGCAAAGCGGCGGTGGTTGGTCACATTACGTCGGCCAGGAAAAATTGCGCCCACAAACAGGCTGGACGCCACTGGCTTTTGGTCTTGATTGGCAGCGTCCACCACGCCATATGAACAGCACATCATTCTTCTATAACCATTCAAGCCAATGGCGTTATGAAACGGTAGGGACGGAAGAGTTACTCTCACCTTTAGCGGATAAAAAAGCATTTAGCGGCAGTTTAGTGGACATGAATGTGCGTGCTGAAAGAATGGGCTGGTTGCCATCTGCACCACAATTAAGCGTTAACCCAATCAATATTGCTAAACAGGCACAAGACGTGGGGCTTTCCCCAGTAGATTACACCGTTAAGCAATTGAAGGACGGCAATATTCGTTTTGCAGCAGAACAGCCAGATGACCCACAAAATTTCCCACGTAACCTGTTTATTTGGCGCTCAAACTTATTGGGTTCCGCAGGGAAGGGCCATGAATATTTATTGAAATATTTGCTGGGTACTGAAAACGGTATTCAAGGCAAAGATTTAGGTCAACAAGGTGGCGTCAAACCTGAGGAAGTAGAATGGCAAGATACAGCAGCACAAGGGAAAGTGGACTTAGTGGTGACTCTCGATTTCAGAATGTCGAGCACCTGCCTGTTCTCAGACGTTATTTTACCGACCGCCACTTGGTATGAAAAAGACGATATGAATACCTCGGATATGCATCCGTTTATTCACCCATTATCCGCCGCGGTTGACCCTGCTTGGGAATCGAAAAGCGATTGGGAAATCTACAAAGGCATTGCCAAAGCTTTCTCAGATGTCAGTGTCGGCCATCTAGGCAAAGAAACGGATGTCGTCACACTGCCGATCCAGCACGACAGTAAAGCTGAAATGGCGCAACCTTTTGATGTGAGAGATTGGAAAAAAGGCCAGTGCGAGCTGATCCCTGGAAAAACGGCGCCGCACATTATTTGTGTTGAACGTGACTACCCCAATACTTACGCACGTTTTACCTCCCTTGGTCCATTAATGGACAAATTAGGGAACGGTGGGAAAGGCATTAGTTGGAATACGCAAGATGAAGTTGATTTCCTGAAAAAGCTGAACAAAACCCAGCCCGAAGGGGCTAATGCAGGCCGCCCTAAAATTGACACTGCCATTGATGCTGCCGAGGTGATTTTAACTTTAGCCCCCGAAACCAATGGGCAAGTGGCAGTGAAAGCATGGGATGCGTTAAGCAAGGTGACAGGGCGCGACCATACGCATTTAGCACGCTACAAAGAAGATGAGAAAATTCGCTTCCGCGATATTGTGGCACAGCCACGTAAGATCATTTCCAGCCCAACGTGGTCAGGCTTAGAAGATGAACATGTCTCTTACAACGCTTGTTATACCAACGTTCACGAGATGATCCCATGGCGTACACTTAGTGGTCGTCAGCAGTTATATCAAGATCATGAATGGATGCGTGCCTTTGGTGAAAGTCTCGTGGTATATCGCCCGCCAATTGATACGCGTGCGGCTCAGCCATTAATGGGTAAAAAATCCAACGGTTACCCTGAAAAAGCGTTGAATTTCCTAACGCCACACCAAAAATGGGGTATTCACTCCACTTATAGCGACAACTTATTGATGTTGACGCTCGGTCGTGGTGGCCCTGTGGTTTGGCTAAGTGAGGACGATGCTTGCGAGTTAGGCATTGAAGATAATGATTGGGTTGAAGCGTTTAACAGCAATGGAGCGCTGACAGCAAAAGCGATCGTCAGCCAACGGATCCCTGATGGCATGATCATGATGTACCACGCGCAAGAACGGT
This sequence comes from Providencia sp. PROV197, assembly GCF_028479625.1. Taxonomy (NCBI): domain Bacteria; kingdom Pseudomonadati; phylum Pseudomonadota; class Gammaproteobacteria; order Enterobacterales; family Morganellaceae; genus Providencia; species Providencia sp. PROV197. The sequence continues at coordinate 167,587 of NZ_JAMPNZ010000020.1, read as the reverse complement.
TGATCAATTTGCCGGGGTCAGAAATTACGGCGCAGCGCGGGGGTATTCATAACTCAGTAACGCGTGTTTGCCCGAAACCAACCCATATGATTGGCGGTTACGCCCATCTAGCTTATAGCTTCAATTACTACGGAACCGTGGGTTCTAACCGTGATGAATTTGTGGTTGTTCGCAAAATGAAACAGGTCGACTGGCTGGATGGGGAAAACGATGCCTATCAGCAGACCCTGAGCGGAAAGGAGAAAGCATAATGAAAATTCGTTCTCAAGTCGGCATGGTGCTAAACCTCGATAAATGTATTGGTTGCCATACATGCTCAGTGACCTGTAAAAATGTCTGGACCAGTCGCGAAGGTGTTGAATACGCATGGTTTAATAATGTCGAGACCAAACCAGGTATCGGCTATCCCCATCACTGGGAAGATCAGGAAAAATGGAAAGGCGGCTGGATCCGTACCATCAAAGGCAAGCTGGTTCCTCGTATGGGGAACAAAGTGGGCGTGCTGTCTAAAATCTTTGCTAATCCTGATGTACCTGCTTTGGATGATTATTATGAGCCATTTAATTATGACTACGGCCATTTAAAAAATGCCAAAGAAGGCAAACATGTGCCAACTGCGCGTCCACGGTCATTGATCACAGGCGAACGGATGAGCAACGTGAAAATGGGGCCTAACTGGGAAGATGACCTCGGTGGCGAATTTGCGAAACGCGCCGCAGACAAAAACTTTGAGCACATCCAAAAAGAGATGTATGGGCAATTTGAAAATACTTTCATGATGTATTTGCCACGCCTGTGTGAACATTGTTTGAACCCTGCTTGTGTTGCAACGTGCCCAAGCGGTGCGATTTACAAACGCTCTGAAGACGGTATCGTCTTGATTGACCAAGATAAATGCCGTGGCTGGCGTATGTGCCTGACAGGCTGCCCGTACAAAAAAATCTACTTTAACTGGAAAAGCGGCAAGTCAGAAAAATGTATTTTCTGTTACCCTCGCATTGAATCTGGCATGCCAACGGTTTGCTCGGAAACCTGTGTTGGGCGTATCCGTTATTTAGGTGTGTTGCTGTATGACGCCGATAAAATTGAATCAGCGGCGAGTGTAGAAAAAGAAACGGATCTGTATCAAAGTCAGCTCGATGTCTTCCTTGATCCACACGATCCTAAAGTGATTGAAGAAGCGCAAAAACAGGGGATCCCATTAAGTGTGATCGACGCTGCTCAGAAATCGCCAGTGTATAAAATGGCGATGGAGTGGAAACTAGCGCTGCCGCTGCACCCTGAATATCGCACATTACCGATGGTGTGGTATGTGCCACCTCTGTCACCCATTCAATCTGTCGCTGATTCGGGTTTATTGGCTAACAATGGCGTACTGCCTGATGTGGAAAGCCTGCGCATTCCAGTGCAGTACCTCGCCAATTTATTGACGGCTGGGGACACAGAGCCTGTGCTGTTAGCACTAAAACGTATGTTAGCGATGCGCCATTATAAACGTGCTGAAACCGTAGAAAACCAGTGTGATACCAGTGCGTTGGAGCAAGTGGGATTAACGGAAGAGCAAGCCCAAGAAATGTACCGTTACTTGGCAATTGCTAACTATGAAGACCGTTTTGTGATCCCATCCAGTCATCGTGAATTAGCACGTGAAGCGTTCCCTGAAGCCAAAGCTTGTGGCTTTAGTTTTGGTGATGGTTGCCATGGTAGTGATAGCAAAACCAATCTGTTTAATAGTAGACGTATTGATGCCATTGATGTGACGCCAAAAACAGCGCAGGAGAACACACTATGATGACGTTAAGAGTGATTTCTCGGCTGTTAGAATACCCGTCAGAGGCGCTTTGGCAGCACCGCGATGAGTTAATCGAAGCATTAGAGCAAGCAGATGAATTACCTGTTACTCGTGCTATTCAGTTGATGATGTTTGTGCGCGAATATCTCAATGACGACTTGTTAGATATGCAGGCGCAATATTGTGAGCTGTTTGATAGAGGGCGCGCAACATCGTTACTGTTATTCGAGCATGTTCATGGGGAATCCCGCGACCGCGGTCAAGCAATGGTCGATTTAATGGGGCAGTACCAGCAGCATGGCTTGCAAATTGATTGCAAAGAGCTACCCGACTATTTGCCTATTTACTTGGAGTATCTCACTGTTTTACCACCGCAAGAAACTGTGGGGGGCTTGCACGATATCGCACCAATCTTAGCGTTACTAGGGGAGCGATTAAAACAGCGTGAAAGCCGCTTTGCGAGCTTGTTTGAGATATTACTTGAGTTATCCAATAGCGAAATTGCCACTGAGCAACTTAGCGAAAAAGTGGCATCAGAAGCGCGGGATGACACGCCTCAAGCCCTTGATGCGGTGTGGGAAGAGGAACAAGTGAAGTTTTTTGCGGATGAGAAAACCTGCGGTGGGGAAGTCACCGCCCATCAACACCGTTTTGCCAATGCCGTCACGCCGCAATACTTGGACCTTGGTACGAGCAGCCATGTAGGAGTGCAAAAATGAATTTTCTCAATCAATTCTTCTTCGACATCTATCCGTATATTGCAGGCACCGTGTTTATTGTCGGTAGCTGGCTGCGTTATGACTACGGTCAATACACATGGCGTGCGGGTTCGAGTCAAATGTTAGATAAAAAGAATATGCGTCTGGCATCCAATTTATTCCATTTGGGGATTATTGGGATTTTTGTCGGCCATTTTCTGGGGATGTTAACACCACATTGGATGTATGAATCTTTCCTACCAATGCATATCAAGCAGTTGATGGCGATGATCGGGGGCGGCTCTGCGGGGGTGATGATGTTAATTGGTGGAGCGATGTTACTGAAACGCCGACTGACTAACCCACGTATTCGCGCCACATCTTCCTTTGGTGACATCATGATTATGGTATTGCTGGTGGTGCAAGTGTGTTTAGGGCTACTCACTATTCCATTCTCTGCGCAGCACATGGATGGCAGTGAAATGTTGAAGTTAGTGGGATGGGCGCAATCAGTTGTGACATTCCATTGGGGCGCGTCGAATTACCTTGAAGGCGTTGGCATCGTGTTCAAGTTACATATCGTGTTGGGGATGACAATATTCTTACTCTTCCCATTCTGCCGTTTAGTGCACATCTGGAGTGCACCTATCGAATACCTAAGTCGTCGGTATCAGTTGGTGAGAAATCGCCACTAAGTTTGGGTTTCACAGGGAAGTGAGCCAGTACATTGCTCTTGTGTAATTGATTCTTGTGTAAACAACAAATATGGCTATTTTGGCACCCCACCTAACATGTTAGATGGGGTTTTTTTGTGTTTATTTGCTGACGGCGGGTTCGATATAGCCCAGGCGGCGAGAAATCAGCAAACAAACATGGGCAAGTTCATCGTTGACCCTATCTATTTTGGGTAACATACGGTGTGTTGGGCCTGCAACACTGATAGCCCCAACAATGTTGCCAGTGTAGTTAAATATTGGCCTTGCAACACACGTTAGCCCTTCTTCATTTTCTTCATCATCTAAAGAAAAGCCTTTCAAACGAATATCTGCCAACAATTCATACAGTTTCATTCTATCGACAACGGTTTTTTCCGTGAATTTCACCAGAGGTTTATCCAGAACCTCATCAATTTCTTCCAACGGTTGGAACGCTAAAAGCGCTTTCCCAATCCCTGTGCAATAGGCGGGTAGCCTTGCCCCTAATTTTGCAGTTGTTTGAATTGAGAGGGTACCTTCACTTTTATACAGGTACACCACATGCCCGCTGTTATAGACCCCCAAAAAACAGGTTTCGAATGTTGAGCTCGATAGTGTTTTTAAATAAGGGATTGAAACTTCAACTAAATTGACATTCATTAAACCTTTAATGCCAAGTTCAAGGCTTTTTAAATCAAGGTTATAACGCTCTGTAAGGTGATCGATACTGACATATTGGCGTTCTTTTAACGTCTCTAATATCCGAAACGCAGTGGTTTTGGCGATCCCTGTGTTTTTAACTAATTCTGCCAATGAAATTCCATCGGAATGATTACTTATCTCTTCAAGGATGGTCAGTACTCTATCAATGTTTGATGAGTTTGCTTGGCTGTCTTTCGTCATTGTTGGCTCCTTACATGCGCTGGGGGTCATTGTACGCACAATTTCATGTGAATTAAACGTCGTTCCATTTTCTCCTTGTTGTGACTCTTTTTGTGTGTAAAGGCGGGAGATCTGTAATTAATTGATAAGCCTTGTCTTTACGTTACTGATTGTGATCACGATCGTCATTCTTATAAAAACGGAACGACATTCCTATATTTTGATGTATCTTATAAAAAAAGGAACAACGTTCCGTTATTTTAAAGGGATAAATATGTTGATAGTGACCATTGATACAGGGACAACAAATACCCGCGTGAGAGCATGGCGAAACAATATGGTTGTGGGAGAGCTGAGCGCGGAAGTTGGGATTCGGGATTGTGCGAAAAATGGAAATAATGTGCGTTTAATTCAATCAATAAAAACGCTTTTGGCACAACTTTTAGCAAAGTTTAGTGATGAAGAAAGGGAAAATTATCGCTTAGTGGCATCGGGTATGATTACTTCAGAAATTGGGTTATGCCATTTGCCTCATGAAGTGACTCCAGTTTCGATGAGACAGCTCGCACAAAAGGCCAGTGCGCGCGTGATAAATGAAATTAGCGAAAAGCCAATTATTTTTATACCAGGAATTAAAAATAAAACCACGGAATTAACGTTTGACTCTATTGAAAGCATGGATGTGATGCGCGGTGAAGAGGTTGAGATCTTCGGTATCTTATCACAGCAGCCAGATTTAGGCGCTTCGCTGGTTATCTTACCAGGTTCGCATTCAAAGTTTGTTCGCATTGATGACAATAAAAATGTGATTGCACTGGCAACCACGATGGCAGGGGAAATCTTCGATACGCTGACGCACCAAACGATACTCGCAAGCTCATTAGAGCATCAATTTGTTCAGCAACTTGATCGCGAATATTTACTTAAGGGTGCCGAGTTAAGTCAGCAAGTAGGGATTGCCAGAAGCTGTTTTTCAGTCAGATTATTAGATCTTTTTACGGAAGCTACTCTTGACCAAAAATCGAGTTTTTTATTAGGCGCGATTTTAGCATCAGATTTACTTGCGATAAAAAACAGCCAGGCCTTATGTGTGACTAACGATATAAAAATTGTGATTAGTGGAAAACCTATCTTAGCAAATGCGCTTCAATTATTAATTAAAAATGATAGTTATTTCACGGGTGAAATCAGCGTATTAAAAGATAAAAAGGAACAGCCGTATTCTGGGTTAGGTGCAATTTCAATATTAAACCTTACAGAATATAAATAAGCATTCTTAATAATTTGTTATTAGGTGATTATATGAATCTTGAAAATGAAATTCCTTTAATTGCAATATTGCGTGGAATTAAACCTGAAGAGGTTTTAGAACATATTTCAATACTGGCGGAAGAAGGTTTTCAATATATAGAAATTCCATTGAATTCCCCTGAATGGGAAAAGAGTATTCCATTGGCTATTCAGCACTATGGCAATAAATTAAAAATAGGGGCAGGAACTGTCCTGAATCAACAGAATGTTGAAAAATTAGCAGCAATGAACGCAAAGATTATTGTCACACCGAATATTAATGTTTCGGTGATCAAATCATCTTTAGCAAACAAGATGGAAATATACCCAGGCTGTGCAACAGCCACTGAGGCATTTACAGCGATTGATGCAGGTGCTTGTAACTTAAAAATATTTCCAACTGCGCCGCTAGGAGTTAACTACGTTAAGTCACTGATGTCAGTGATCCCTAAAGATATAGCTATTTATGCCGTTGGTGGCGTAACGCCACAAAATTTACATGAGTACCTAAGCATTGGCTGTTATGGCGCAGGGCTTGGGAACGACCTTTACCGTGCAGGCCAATCACCAGAGAAAACCAGAGAAAACGCGAAAGCATTTATATCTGCATATATCGCATTTAAAAATTAAAATTATTAATTTAAAAGAGATATTAAAATGAAATTCGATTATGTTTTTAAAAGTGCCACTGTTATTGATGGCAGTGGTAAAAATGAATTTATCAGCGATGTGGCAATTAAAAATGGCCGTATTATTAAAATTGCTGAAAATATTAACGAAGAGTCTGAAAAAATAATTGATTGTTCAGGGTTAATTTTATCGCCTGGGTTTATTGATGTTCATACGCATGATGATTTAATTGTCATAGATAAACCAGAATATATTGAAAAAACATCACAGGGAGTTACCACCATTATTGTTGGTAACTGTGGGATCAGTGCTGCATGCGCCACATTAAAAGATGAAGTTCCTGACCCAATTAATTTGCTGGGGGAATTAAATGAATTTAATTTCGCAGATTTGGCTAGCTATAAGCAGAAAATTAATGAAATTACGCCGACCGTTAATGTAGCGACATTGATTGGCCATACCACATTAAGAAATAACTGTGTTTCGGATTTATTAAAACCTGCAACCCAGAGCAATATTGCACAGATGAAGCGGGTTTTAGAATCTGCATTAAATGAAGGTGCTTTAGGGCTAAGCACAGGGCTGTCTTACGGTAATGCCATTAACTCATCCACGGAAGAAATCTGTGAGCTGGCCGAATTATTAGCAGAGCATCAGGGCATTTACACCACGCATATGCGTACTGAATATGATGGAATCATCGATGCAATGCATGAAGCTTTTCATATTGGCCGCCATGCAAAAGTACCTGTGCAAATTTCTCACCATAAGTGTGCTGGGGCAAAAAACTGGGGACGTACTAAAGAGACGCTTGCGTTAATCGAAAAATATCAAGCAATGCAAGATATTAACTGTGATTGCTACCCCTATAGAGCGGGCTCTTCAAACTTAGATATCACGCAAGTCACTGAGGATTATGACATCCTAGTGACTTGGTCAACGCCATTCCCTGATGTTGCAGGTAAGACACTAAAAGATATCGCCATAATGTGGAATATCGATATTTACCAAGTGGCGGAAAAAATTGTCCCTGCGGGCGCTATTTATTTTCAAATGCATGAAGACGATGTTCGCCGTGTATTGCAGCACCCAAGCAGCATGGTTGGTTCAGATGGCTTACCCCGCGACCCTAATCCGCACCCACGTTTATGGGGCACCTTTCCACGCGTAATTAGTCACTACAGCCGTGATGAGAAACTGTTCCCAATGACCACCGCAATTTACAAGATGACGGGCATGTCGGCTCAGCGTTTTTCTTTGAAGGATAGAGGGCTTATCAAAGAAAACTTTTTTGCAGATATCGTCTTATTTGACCCAATAAAAATTAATGAAACCTCGACGTTCCAAGATCCAAAGCAGAAAGCAGATGGCATTGAATATGTTTTTGTTAATGGTGTTCTGACCTATACCGCAAAAGAAATGACTGGGGATAGAGCAGGTAAATTCTTAGAAAGAAATAAATAAAAGAGAGAAATAATAATGATTAAACGATTTGGCGTTGAAGGTTCAAAAGGGACTGGTGGACAATCATTACCTTTTTCGAAAGCTGTGCTAGCGGACGGCTGGTTATATGTGTCAGGCCAAACACCGATGGTTGATGGTGAAGTGATTGATGGCGGCATTATTGCACAATCAAAACTGGCTATCGAAAACTGTTTAAACATCATGAAGGACGCGGGCTTTGAGCGCCAAGATATTGTGCATATGAAAGTGGTTTTGAGTGATGCTCGATACTTTCAGTCCTTTAATAAAGTGTTTCAGCAATTCTTTGCTGAGCATCCACCAGCAAGAGTCTGTTTTGTTGCGGATCTTGTGGTTGATTGCATGGTTGAAGTGGACATCACCTGCTTTAACAGCAAGTTCAAATCTTAATCGCTGAGACGATGAGGGGCTATTATGGAACATAATAATTTCTTAATGTGGTTTTTGCTGTATGCGTTCGTCATGATGTTCATTGGCTGGTATGTAACAAGGCATCAAAAGACAGGTGAAGATTTCATTCTTGGCGGCAGAAAATTACCGATGTTACTCACCTTAGGGTCTACCGTCGGAACGATGGTGGGAACAGGGTCAAGTATTGGTGCGGTGAGTTTCGGTTATTCGAATGGTTGGGCTGGTATGTTATATGGCATCGGCGGCGCAACGGGGATCTTACTCACCGCTTGGTTATTTGCGCCAGTAAGAAACTATCGCTTTATGACAATGAGTGAGGAAATTTGTTACTACACAGGTGGCAGCCGCTTAGTCAAAAACCTGGTTGCGATATTAATTTTCTTAGCATCAATTGGTTGGTTAGGTGCGCACATCCTTGGGGGCGGCTTATACTTGGCATGGGCTGCAGACATTGATATCACAGTAGCGAAGATCATCATTGCTGTCGGGTTTGTATTCTATGTGGGTATCGGTGGTTATAAAGCTGTTTCATGGATCGATACATTACAATCCATCGTCTTATTCCTCGGGTTTATTATTCTTGCCGTCGCCTCAGTGAGCTACGTCGGCGGATGGGATGTCGTTGTACAAAATACGGATCCGAAGGCGTTCACGTTATTTGGGATTGGTAAACTTGGTATGCTACCTGCTATTTCACTTGCAATTGTGATTGGTATTGGTGTTCTAGCGACACCTTCCTATCGTCAGCGTATTTATTCAGCAGCGTCAACAAAAGCCATTCGCCAATCATTCATTATTACTGGCGTCTTATATATGGGGTTCTCGTTCTTACCTGCAATTATCGGCATGGCAACCCATGTAATGGAGCCTAATTTAGAAAACAGTAGTTTTGCTTTCTTATATGCAACCAATGCATTACCGCATGTACTGGCAATGGTGGTATTGATCGCAGGTATGTCAGCTAACATGTCATCAGGTAGCTCTGACGCCATCGCAGGGGTTTCGATAATCCTACGTGATATCTATACGATGGTAACAGGGAAAATGCCACCACCAGAGAAAGCCATTAACTTATCTCGGATCTTCTTACTTGGCGTTATCTTGCTTGCACTGGTATTCGCATTGACCTCAAATGACATCATTGGTTATATCACTAAAATGATTTCAATGATTATGTCAGGGCTTTGTGTCACCGTGTTATTAGGTAAATTTTGGCATCGCTTTAACTGGCAAGGTTGTATAGCCGCGCTGGTGGCGGGAAGCTCAACATCGTTAACGATTATTTTAACGCCAGAGTGGTCTGCAAAATTAGGTAACCCCGTGATCCCTGCATTATTGATCAGCTTGGTTTGTGCGGTGGTTGTCACTTTAGTGACACCAAAAAATAAACTCAGCCGTGAGGAAGTTTTAGAAAACATTACCCACGAAAGAGAAAATACGGCGAAAAGTAAATAAATGTCCAAATTGAGAGATGCAAATGACGAAATATAATTTTCTCGAAGAGATAAAGCATAAGTCGGCGAGGTTGCCTAACTCAGAGAGTGTGCAGATAAACATTCTTCACGAGGACGTGTGTTTACCTGCGGTGGTCGTGAAACAGCGTGAATTAGAAAATAATATTGCATGGATGCAACATTATGCGAACACCGTAAATGTGTCGTTATCACCTCATGGTAAAACGACGATGACTCCCGCAATTTTCAAACGCCAAATCGCACAAGGCGCGTGGGGGTTGAGTGTTGGAACTGTTTATCAGGCAAAGGTGGCAATTGAATCGGGTATTAAGCACATTGTGATTGCTAATCAGGTTGTTGGTAAAACGAATATTCGGTTACTTGGCGAACTGGTTAAACTCAATCAAGCCAACTTGTATTGTTGTGTTGATAGTATTCAAAATGCGAAACAACTTGCCGAGGTTTTTTCACGCGAAAACCAAACATTGAATGTTTTGATTGAACTGGGTGTTAATGGAGGGCGTTGTGGTTGTCGTACAGAGGATGAAGCACTGTTGTTAGCCGAAGAATTAGAAGCATTACCCTCTCTAGTCATTGCTGGAATTGAATTTTATGAGGGTGTTATTCATAGCGATGATGTAGAAAAAGACATTAATGAGGTGCAGCAATTCTTACAGCGAGTCTTAGCGACGAGCCAAAAACTCGATAGATTGGGGGTGTTTGATAGATATCAGGGAGAGGTATTACTCACAGGAGCAGGTTCAGTTTGGTATGACCTTGTGAGTAAGAAGGTGGCAGAGTTTACCTTTTCAAAGGCTTTTCGCTTTGTCATTCGCCCTGGTTGTTATATTACACATGACCATGGTATTTATGATGAGGCTCAACAAGCCCTAAAAGCGCGGGATAGTATCGCTTGTCAGTTAGAAGGGGACTTGATGCCCGCAATGGAAATTGTGGCATTAGTACAGTCGGTTCCTGAAAAAGGGCGGGCAATTGTTAATTTTGGTAAAAGAGATGTCGCATTTGATGCTGGGTTACCTCAACCTTTAGCACAATATCGAGATGGTCAGCGGCTTTCCCTCCAACGAGGAAGTGCAAAAACGTTTGGCTTAATGGACCAACATGCCATTTTATCTTTTGATGAAAGTTGTTATTTTCAAGTAGGGGACATCCTCGTTTTTGGTACATCGCACCCGTGCATTACGTTTGATAAGTGGAAAGTTATTTATCTGACGGATGATGAATATAACGTGCTAGAAGATATGCCAACATTTTTCTAAACCGCATTCTTGTTTGTTAATTAAAACCAGCTTCTTTGTTAAGTAGCTGGTTTTTTTATTTATTTTTGTAATGCCGACTGGCTGTGTTATTGGATATTAGCGTACAACGTTTGAATTGCCAGCTTTAGAGTCTTACCTCATAAAGTGATTTTACGATATCAGAGGTATTTCAGTTTTTACTGACAAGACAGTGGCAGGAATTGATGTTTTATCACTATAAATTAAACAATAGGTGTCAGGTATATTCAATTTTTCTAGTGCAGATAAAGGATTCCCTTGACATAAATCAAAGGGTATTTAAGGAGATCTTAAAAAGATGATGTTAAGTTAATATTAGATAAAATGAGGATAATAATAGATGGTAGCACCTTCATTATTACGTAATCATCGCTAGTGTAAGGTATAAATTAATAATTATGAATAATATTTAAATGATGAAACTATTCAGTACTATTTAATCATTATAATTCCTAGCATTTTGGGGGGCATCGAGAGTAGATGAGTTTATTGGCTTATGTAAGGTGTCTTAATACCTTCATTCATTAATGTTGTTGACTTTGATTTTGTCTTTTATAAATGGATTTTATGGTTGTTTTATTCCATAATTAATATTGAAAGTTACAAAAAAACACACTTTGAATATTTTTGTAATGCTTTTCTTAGTGTTTTAATACGACTTGATATTTTTTTACTATTTTTTATTTAAGGATTTTCTGTTGTGTTGTTTTATTTTTACTATATATATGTGAGTGTGATTAATCATTAGTAATTGTTAATCACACATATTTCTACTCGTTTTTTGTTATATGGCTATTTTAGGGTAACTATTTGTAATTTAATGTTTTATTTTTTATTTTCATTTAAACTAACACATTAAATGTGTAACAGAAGGTAATATTGGAAACATTATGAAATTATTTAATATTTAAAATTAAGATGTTTCTTATTAAAATAAAAACATGGTTAAATGTTTTTTTTGTTATTTATTTCTGATTTTTAGTTATATTTTATTTTTAGTCATTTTTTTTCACTAATAAGCACCCGTTTTATGAGTATAAAAAACTTTATTATTGAAGAATGGAGTTATTTTGTGGTTTTTTATTAAAAAAAGTCTATTTAAATTGAAGTGTGGTTACTTAATTATCCTATATTAGAGTATTTAATGGCTGTAATTTTTGAATTATTTTATATATTTCACAAACTTACCTCTCTGGGTTGTTTATTAACTCTATAATTTGACATAATTAAAATGAGATATAATAATGGCTTCGCATTGATACATTGTTTAATTATCTGGTTTATTAGCGGAGCCTAATAAATTAGGGATAGTTAGCATGTCAATTTTTAATGTTTACTAACCAAACATATTTTAAGAAAAAATTAAAATAATCAGATTAATAATAACTCGTTATTTTAATTTGTGTCGTCTTTTTTATCTAATGGAAATGTATAAAATGAAATTAAATAAACTTGCTTTAGTATTAGGTTTAGGTCTGGCTGTTGTTGCTGGTTCTGCTTCTGCAAACCAAGGTTCTGGTACTGTAACTTTTAAAGGTTCAATCATTGATGCTCCTTGCTCAATCCCACCAGGTTCTGAAGCATTTGAAGTTAAGATGGGTGCTATCGCAACTTCAGCATTAAACGGCGGCGGTAAAAGTGTTGCTCGTCCTTTCAATATTGAGTTAGAACAGTGTGATATCACTACTCTGAAAACTGTACAAACTACATTCACAGGTACGCCAAGTACTTCTGTTAATGGTGGTTTAGCTATCGCTGGTACAGCTAAAAATGCGGGTATCGTTATCACTGACGTTAATGGCGACAAAATTGATTTAGGCGCTAAATCTCCATCTCAAACTCTGTTTACTGGTGCTAACACACTGCGCTTCACTGCATTCTTACAAGGTGATGCAGACGCGACAAACAAACCTGCTGTTCCGGGTGAATTTGATGCAATCGCAACATTTGCTCTGAGCTACCAGTAATTGGTACCGCCCGTACAAGGATGTATGGGCACTAATTTTAATGAATTGAAATTGCTCATTAAGTTGAAATGGAGTCGTTATGAATCACTTTGGCACAATTGTCATGGTGCTTTCAGGAATAATGTTTGCCCCAATAGTTAGTGCACAAAATCAAATTTCTCGGGCACAAGGTCCATTCGAAGGAACCGTCACAATGGGTGGTTCAATTATCGAAACCCCCTGTGCAATTGATGCAGATAGCCGAGATCAATCAGTAAGCATAACTACTGTGCCTGTTAGTCAAATAATTCATGACAGAGAAAGTCCAGTTCGTAATTTCTCGATACGTCTTATTAATTGTGTTCTAACACCGGTAACGCCTGGAACTCCTAATTGGCAAACTTTCAATATTACATTTGATGGTCCGACAGATGGTCGCAATTTTGATGTTTTCGGTCACGCAAATGGATTGTCAGTAAAAATTTCTGATGCTGATGGAAATGTTGCAATCCCTGGTAAGGCGATGCCTGATTTGCCTATCAAAGCAGGTGAAACAACACTTCACTATAACGTGCGTGTTGTGCCTAATAATAAACGTTTAAAGCCAGGAAACTATCAGACCACTATCCGTTTTAAGATGGATTATTACTGAGTTATTACTAAGGGACTATTATGGCTCTGTTATTAAAAAGTAAAAATAAAGTATCTAATAACTCAGTAAGTTATTTTTTAACACCTGTAGCGGCTATGGTGTTCATTGCAATTGCTCATATAAATTTAGCTAATGCGAATAATGATAGTATTGAGTTTAATACCGATGTTTTAGATCTTCAGGATAAAAGCAATATTTCTTTAAATGAGTTCTCTCGTGCTGGCTATGTGATGCCAGGGAAATATCCATTTAAGGTTAATTTAAATAACCGAGACCTCGCTGATAGCTTTGATATTGAATATATCGCTGATCCCAATGATCCTAGTATCACTACGCCATGCTTGACGGCAAATATTGTCGATAGCATTGCTTTACGAGACGAATGGAAAAAAAAGGTTCAGTTTGATAGCAAAGGGCAATGTTTAATTCCTGAAAGTATTCCAGGAATGACAATAGCTGGCTCGTTGGCTAAAGAAACTGTCACGTTGACTGTACCACAGGCTTATATTGAGTTTACTTCTGATAATTGGGATCCGCCATCCCGCTGGGACGAAGGTGTACCTGCCTTACTTTTTGACTATAACTTGAATGCTAACATCACAAGACCTGCAGATTCAGCCAATACCCAATCATTAACAGGGAATGGAACAACTGGCTTTAACTTAGGTGCATGGCGCTTTAGAGCAGATTGGCAAGCAAGTTATAATCGCACTAATGGGCAATCCACAGACCGTCGTTGGGATTGGAGCCAATATTACGCTTACCGAGCTGTAAAAGAGCTAAATGCAAAGCTGACAATGGGTGAACAGTTTTTGCGTTCAGGGCTGTTTGATTCATTCCGTTATATGGGGGCAAGTTTGATCTCTGATGAGAGAATGCTGCCGCCAAACTTACGTGGTTACGCACCTGAAGTTACAGGTGTTGCAAGAACAAATGCAAAAGTCATTGTAACTCAGCAAGGGCGAGTGATTTACGAAACCCAAGTCGCACCAGGGCCTTTTCGTATCCAAGATTTAAGTGATGCTGTTAATGGTAAGTTAGATGTACGGGTTGAAGAACAAGACGGCTCAGTACAAGAATTCCAGATGAATACTGCATCAATACCGTATTTGACTCGACCTGGTTCAGTGCTTTTCAAAGTTGCGGGTGGTCGCCCAAATAATATGGATCATAAAACCGAAGGGCAAGGGTTCGTCATGGGCGAATTCAGTTGGGGTATCTCTAACGGTTGGTCATTATTCGGTGGTGGGCTTGCAGCAGGTGACTATAACGCATTATCACTCGGTGTTGGTCGAGATTTGCTAGCCTTCGGTGCTATCTCATTCGATGTGACTGAATCACGCGCAAAACTAAAAACGGATAACAAAATTTATACAGGTGCATCGTATCGTTTAAGTTATTCAAAACGTTTCGAAGATTATGATAGCCAAGTGACGTTCGCAGGTTACCGATTCTCTGAGCGTGACTTTATGAGTATGAATCAATACTTAGATCGTCGCTACAGAGGCGTGGAGTTTGATAACAGTAAAGAGTTATACACCATTACGTTTAATAAATACTTTACAACTGCAGATCTGACGGCATATCTGAACTATAACCATGAAACGTATTGGAATAAACCAGCAGCAAAACGTTACAACCTTTCCGTTGCTAAATATTTTGATCTTGGTCGTTTTAAAAATATTAACTTAAGTCTCACGGCATTTCGTAACAAATTTGATAATAAAAACAATGATGATGGGTTATACATGAACCTGTCTGTGCCTTGGGCGGATAGAGCGTCCATAAGCTACAACAACATGATCACAAAAGACGGTAACTCACACACTGTCAGCTATTTTGACGCCATTGATGATAAGACAAATTATCGTGTTGGAACTGGGTTGAGTAGTCGAGGTCGTGGAACTATCGATGGCTTCTACACGCGTTATGCTGATTTGGCAACGATGACAGCGAGTACGAGCTATATCAATGGTGATACATCTTCAGCCGCATTCTCATTACAGGGTGGTGCAACTGTAACAGGCCACGGTGCTGCATTACACCGTATCAATACACCAGGCGGAAGCCGAGTCATGGTCAGTACAGAAGGTGTGGGGAACGTGCCTATTCAAGGTTTTGGGCCAAATACAGAAACTAATATGTTCGGTAAAGCTGTCGTTGCCGATATCAGTGACTATTACCGTACCAGTACGCGAATTGATGTGACTAACTTGCCTGACAATGTGGAAGCAGTTCGAACATCTCAGCCAATTACACTGACAGAAGGTGCCGTCGCTTACCGTGAGTTTGAAGTGTTATCAGGGATAAAAACGATGGTTAGGCTTGCGCTTGCAGATGGTAGCTATCCACCATTTGGTGCAACAGTACGAAATGAGAAAAACAGAGAGTTAGGTATCGTTACGGATAATGGTTCTGTGTATATCTCAGGTGTGAATCCAAATGAAGTGTTGGATGTTTATTGGGATGGTAGCGTGCAATGCAAGATTCAGATTCCTGAAAATATTAGCACGGCAGAGTTTAATTCCCTGTTATTA
This sequence comes from Providencia sp. PROV197, assembly GCF_028479625.1. Taxonomy (NCBI): domain Bacteria; kingdom Pseudomonadati; phylum Pseudomonadota; class Gammaproteobacteria; order Enterobacterales; family Morganellaceae; genus Providencia; species Providencia sp. PROV197. The sequence continues at coordinate 151,820 of NZ_JAMPNZ010000020.1, read as the reverse complement.
CCCTGTACTAACAGCCCGAATGCCAAGCCTGGTTATATACCAGCAAAAGCGGTACCCGTGGGGAAACCAGCGCCAGCTTATAAGCCAGCGCCAATTCAGCAGGGAGTCGCACCGAGTCAGCGTTGGTTATTGAAGCCACCGGATCTCGCTCAAATTATCGATTATACCGAGTAAACCGGGTTATTAGAGTTTAAAAAGAGTTGGTACTTATGAATATTAAAAAAATTGCGTTTTTTACGACAACAATTACGTTATCGACTGTGCTGTGCGGCCAGGCGTTAGCTGCCATTGCACTGGATAGAACCCGTGTCATTTATAATGGCGCTGATAAGACTATCAGCTTAAATATTAAAAACGAAAACACTGAATTACCTTATCTTGCGCAAGGTTGGATTGAAGATGAGAATGGTAACAAAATTGAAAGTCCATTAACGGTTTTACCGCCAGTTCAACGCGTAGAAGCAGGTGAAAGTAGCCAAGTTAAGATTCAATCGCTCCCTGATGTATCCGCATTGCCACAAGATAGAGAAAGTGTTTACTACTTTAACTTACGTGAAATTCCACCACGTAGTAAAGAAGCTAACGTATTGCAAATTGCACTGCAGACACGCATTAAGTTGTTTTATCGACCAAAAGCGCTATATGCCACACGTACTGACCTCGAAAACCCATGGCAGGAAAAAATTATGTTAACGCGCAAAGGTGATGCTTATGAAGTCAGTAATCCAACGGCTTATTTTGTCACCATTGTGGATGCCAGTTCAAAAGTGGGTGGTGATACGGTTAAACAATTTGAACCAGTGATGATTTCGCCAAAAAGTAATGGAATGCTAAAAGGCAGTGCAAGTTCAATGGGTGCAAAACCAGTTCTAACGTATATCAATGACTATGGCGGAAGGCCAAAATTAACGTTCGGCTGTGCAGGCACAACATGTAAAGTTGAATCTTCGACGGACAGATAACGGAGAATAATGTATGAAAAGGACTCTCCTGTTTAGCGCTATTATATTCAGCGTCGCGCCTGTGTTTACCAGCAGCGCAGATAGTTGGGATATAGAGGGTTTACATGGAACATTGACAGTAAATGGCATGATGACAGAAGCAGCTTGTACTATGGATGTGACTAATTCAATGCGCCAAGAAGTGTCTCTAGGGGAGATCCCTTCATCTTCACTCCGTAAACCAGGTGATAGAGCTGAGCCTGTCTCATTCGAATTAGAATTTAGGCATTGCATTCGCACGGCAAGCCGAATGAGAGACATTCGAACCGATACGCCAATTTGGGATGCGATGCAACCTGTGATAACCGTCTCTTTTGTTGCGGTATCAGATAAATATTTCCCTGAAATGTTGAGTGTTAAAGGTGTCTCTGGTTTGGCATTAGAAGTCACTGATGCGCAAAGAGGTGATATTCGGCTTGGAAGCCAAGGGCGTCCTCAGTTTCTTGATGCACCACAGGGTACTCTTCAATATTTTGTCACGCCAGTGAGGACCCCCGAAAAACTAACGGAAGGAAGTTTCAGCGCTGTAATGGACTTTAAGGTGGATTATGAGTGATTTAAATAAGCAGAGGTACCTGCTGGCATTCTGCCTTGCTGGAATATTTTCAACGTCAGCTTCATATGCAGGGCTACCAGACTCACGTATTAGCCCTTCAGCGGGAACAAGGGCAACGATAACTCCTGGTATGGTGACCGTTCCGATTAAAGGCGTTGTTTTAGCACCACCACCTTGCGTCATTAATAACGGTAATATTGTCAAGGTGGACTTTCAAGAAATCATGAGCACGCGGATTGATGGCTCTGCTTACGCTAAGCCAGTTAATTACAATATAAAGTGCGATAAAAGACCCACTGAACAAATGAAAATGACCCTGGTTGGGATCCCAATATCTTTTGATTCAGGGGCAGTTGAAACGGATATTCCTGGCTTAGGTATTGCGTTTCGTTATAACGGAAACAAACTTCGCTTAAATCAAGAAATTAAGTTTGTTTATCCCAATGCACCTCAATTTGAAGCGATACCTGTTCGCGATTTATCGAAAACACTGACACAAGGTGGTGCTTTTCGTGCAGGTGTCACTATCAAACTTGATTATCAATAAGGGGAAGAACAATGCAAAAATTCATAAAAAAACTTCCTCTGGTAATGAGTTTGTTAGTTATACCTACGGGTATAGCTATTGCTGATGACGTGGAATTTACAGGCACTTTATTAATACCACCTCCGTGTACTGTATTTGAAGATAAAGTGGAAGTTATTGATTATAAAGATATTGGCTTACATAAAATTGATGGTACTAACTTCACAAAACCGATTAATTATGCGTTGAAATGTGATGCGAATTTAAAAGGTTGGGATTTAATACTCACTATTAAGGGGACGGCAACTGATTTTGACAAAGCCGCTCTGCAAACCAATATTCAAGACCTTGGAATGCGCATTACACAAAATGGCCTTGGTTTTGAAATTAATAAGCCAATGAAAATTGTTTATGGGCAAGCGCCTGTTCTCGCGGTGGTGCCTGTGAAGAAACCAGGCATTACGTTGCCAGAAGGAAGCTTTACCGCAACAGGGACATTGCTCGCGGAGTACCAATAATGAACAAATTAATACAATGTGCAGTTGCTGGTGCTTTATTCATAAATGTGAATGCGGCTTTTGCTGTACCAGATAACTTAAAAATTATCGGTAACTTAGTGGAAGAACCCTGCACAATTTTACCTGGTGATGAAAATATCCCGATGGATTTTTTTGATACGCCAGAAAAGAACTTTTATGCCTATGGCGAAACGGTACCGAGGGAGTTTGCGATTAAATTAGCAGACTGTGATACCACAATTGGTAAATCTGTTGAGGTGACTTTCTCAGGAACACCAAACCTCGCATTACCTGGTTTTTTAGCGCTTTCAACAAGCAGTGTGGCATCAGGTTTTGCTGTGGGACTGCAAAACAGTGATAAAACAGCGCTCGATATCGAAAAAAAAGGCGCGAAGATTACATTACAAAATGGGGCTAACCAACTGCGCTTTTATGCCTATTTAAAAGGTGAGCCTGAAGCGATTAAGAACAAGACAATTAAAGTGGGGCCATACAGTGCCGTGGCCACATTTAAATTAGATTATGAATAATAAGGCTGTGAACTAATATGAAAGTTTTCTTATCTCTATTAATTGGTGCAGTCATGTTTTCATCTTCTGCATCGGCATCCATATTCTCTTATATCACAGAGTCAAAGCCAGGAGCCAATCCAGCTAGAGGGGATGCAGACTATAAATATGTTATAGCCCGTTGGGATCCTGAATCACCCAGTGTGATGAACCCTTGCTATGGTTGGTCTCAATGTTACCTCACCATTAGCCATAAACATACAGCGAATGGAACGCCTGGTGCGGCAACAGTAAATATTGCTGAAATTTCTAAGTACCGGACGATGAGAGAGGTTCAGAACATCCCTGGAGTGATGACTAAAGCACTGGCTCCTGCAACACAATGGGCTGTACACACAGGTGTCAGGTTACAGAATAACCAAGAATGTGTGGGATTATTTTATCAAGAGACGACAGGCGTGACAAATAATGGAGGGTTAATCCCTGGTTCATTATGTGGTATTGCACCTCCACCAATTGGCGCCTGTAAGATCAATAACAGTATCCCAGATATTAACTTTGGTGCAATTAGTGAAGCTGATCTCGCAGGGCAAGCAAAAGAAGTCCCCATCACTGTAACATGTAATCTAGCGATGGATGTGCTGGTTGTCGCAACAGGGGTTAACGTTACAAATGGTCGGGTTAACTTAAAGCCAGATGGTAGTTTATATGCCAACTTATTTTTAGGGGCGAATAACACGCCAGGAGAGGCGGGTTATAAATTTTATGTGCCTGCTGGGGGAACAAATACCGTCAACCTGAAAGCCGTATTAGGGACGAATGGTCGTGTTCAACCTGGCACATTTGAAGGCGCGGCAGCCCTTATTCTAACTGTACCTTAATAAATGGTGAAAATATGTATTCAGAAAACGGTAGTGAAAAAATCCATTATATGGTCGGTCAAAGGATCTTAGAGAAACGCAGAGAGCTCGGTTATACGGGTTTTCAACTGGCTCAACTGTTAGGTGTAAGCCAGCAACAAATCTCTCGTTATGAAAGAGGGAAGATCAAAATTGACCTGTTTCATTTATTTAAACTTTCATTTTTGATGGAAACACCAATTGATTGGTTTCTGGAAGATATCAGCTCCCAACTCATTGAAAATGGGCGGCTAGATGACATTCATTGATGAGCGTTTAAATTGGTATTAATGATAAATAGGCTGGGATTATAATTTCTGTCGTTCGTTATAATTGAGCTGCCAGAATGCAAATGTAGTTGAAGACTCAGCCTATTTGTTTTTGCCCTGTATTTAGGGCGTTGATTATCCATCATTTCAATGAGTTCCTTTCTAATATTTCTTTCCTACGCTTTATTTTGATTGATATCCATTTATAGAATTGGTGATTTTGTGCGTTCTAACATCTTTTTAGCAAATGCAAATGCAAACTAATATCATTAGCGCTTAATAACGTGTAAGATACCCCCCTCTTCGAGACGTTGACATTTTATCGTCAGTACTTTTATAGATGGATGGAGGAAATGAGATGTTTGCAAAATCATTAGTTTCAGGTCTTGCCTTATTATCCGCTTTAGTTTTGGCGGGTTGCGATAACGCAAAAGAAACGCCAGAAACAACCCAAGCGGCAGAGAAACAAACCATTACAATTGAACATGTACAAGGCAAAACTGAAATTCCTCGCCATCCACAAAAAGTGATTGTCATGAACATGGAAACTCTGGACATCATGGATGCATTAGGTGCACCCGTCGCAGGGGTTCCACAAACCAACGTACGTTTTCCTGAATTCTTAACGAAATACAGTGGCTCTGAGTATGTGAATGGCGGAACGCTGTTTGAACCTGCTTATGAAACATTAAGTAACGCAAAACCTGACCTGATTTTAGGTGGTAGTCGTGCTCGTGATGCATATGATAAATTGAGCGGCGTTGCTCCAACGATTTCTTTAGATATCGACAACAAAAACTTTATCGGTAGCTTAACTGAGCGTACTAATGAGCTTGGCGCCCTGTTTGGTAAAGAAGAAGAAGCAAAAAAACTGATTGCCGATTTCAATACCAAAATTGACGGTATTAAAACTAAAGCCCCAACTGCGGGTAAAGCGATGGTGATTTTAGTCAGTGGCGGTAAAATTTCTGCTTATGGCCCAGGTTCACGTTTTGGCTTTATTTTTGATGTGTTAGGTTTCGAGCCTGCATATGTCTTTGAAGAAAACACGGGTCGTCACGGTAACATCGTCAATGCTGAATTACTGGTAAAATTAAACCCAGATTGGCTGTTTGTGATTGACCGTGATAGCGCGATTGGTAAAGCAGACGCACAACCTGCAGCGGAAGTACTTGATAACGCATTAGTGAGAAAAACAGCTGCATGGGAAAAAGGCCAGATTACTTACCTTGACCCAACAGCGGTATACATCTCAGGTGGTATCCAGACCTATTCCAAATTAATGGATGATATCAATAACGCATTAGAGAAGAGCCAAGCAAAATAACCAATGAAAACGCTTTATCTTTTTTGTGGAATTATCACGTTATTGGTTTTAGCGGTATTAAGCTTGTTTGTTGGAGCGGGTGACGTGTCACCCGTTTCGCTTTTCACCGATCCAGAGATGCAAGACATCTTTTTTATTAGCCGAATTCCTCGAACCGTCTCCCTAATTCTAGCCGGCAGTGCCATGAGTGTTGCAGGGCTTATCATGCAATTACTCACACAAAACCGCTTCGTTGAGCCCTCGCTTGCGGGTACAACACAGTCTGCCAGTTTAGGCTTACTGGTCGTGATGATTCTATTCCCAGCGGCAAGTATTATGACCAAAATGGTCGTTGCAAGTGGCTTTGCCCTGATTGGCACGATGCTGTTTATGCTGTTATTACGCCGTGTCATTTTAAAATCAGCGTTGATAGTACCATTAGTGGGTATCATGTTAGGTGCGGTGATTAGCGCGTTAACTATCTTTACAGCCTATTATTTTGATTTACTTCAGTCCCTTGGGGCATGGATGAGCGGCGACTTTTCTAGCATCATTCAGGGTCGCTATGAATTGCTTTGGCTGGTGGGCATTCTCACGTTAATCGCCTGCTGGATTGCAGATAGTTTTACTGTTGCTGGTATGGGCCGTGAATTTTCCATTAATGTGGGGCTCAATTATCGTAAAGTCATGACCATCGGCTTATCCATTATCGCGCTGATTAGCGGTGTCGTGGTCGTTGTGGTTGGTGCGTTACCTTTCCTAGGCTTAATTATTCCAAATCTTGTGAGCTTAGTGATGGGGGATAACATTCGCAAAACCATTCCGTGGATATGTATTGCGGGTGGTGGTTTAGTTTTACTGTGCGACATTATTGGGCGTTTGATCCGCTATCCATTTGAAATCCCTGCGAGTGTGATTCTAGGTGTGGTTGGCGCTGTTATTTTCTTATATTTATTGTTGAAGCAACAACGTTATGCAAAAAGTTAACTCCGCAATTGCGTTAGCAAAACCTAAAAAAGGGTTAACGCCACTGCAAAGAATATGGATATTGTTGGCTTTATCGCTGCTATCCATTGTGCTTTATATGACAATCAACTTAGGCAATAACCTTGCGTATATTCTACCGCATCGTGGTTATATCGTGTTGACCATGATTGTTGTGGCGTTTGCAGCGGGGGTATCGACAGTATTGTTCCAAACCATTGCAAATAATAAAATATTGACGCCATCAATAATGGGGCTTGAGGCTTTGTTTGTCTTGTTGCAAACCGTCTTTATTTTTTATACTGACAGCTTCCCTGCTTCATGGTTACTAAATATCGGTAAGTTCCTGTTGGAATCGACTTTGCTTGTGCTGTTTTCGGTTCTGCTTTATCGCTGGTTATTTGTCTCTGTGAAAATGAATATCAACCTGGTATTGATGGTAGGTATCATTTTAGGCACGTTATTTCGCAGTGTGGCCACATTACTTCAGCGTCTAATGGATCCAAATGAGTTTTCCATTTTACAAAGCCGCATGTTTGCAACGTTCACTCGAGGTACGCCAGAGCTTATTTTCTTTACCTTGCTTATTACTGTTGTCGTTGGCGTTCTCTTGTGGCGGATGCGTTATTGCTTTGATGTCTTGGCATTAGGGCAGGCCAATGCCGTTAATTTAGGGATTAATTATCGCCAACAAGTCACGGTTATTTTACTGCTGATTTCCATCTTAGTCGCTATCTCAACCGCCTTGGTTGGGCCTTTAACCTTCTTAGGACTGATGGTGGCAAACTTGGCTTACTTTATCAGTGGGAGTAGCCAGCACCGCTATTTATTACCCGTGTCTTTCTTGTTAGGTGTGATAGCGCTGATTGGCGGACAGCTCGTTCTTGAATATGGTTTAAATATGGCGGGAACCTTGTCCGTTGTTATTGAGTTTGTTGGCGGAATATTCTTTATTTATATGGTGTTAAGAAGGTTTTAGTATGATTGAGATTAGTCAGATATCGAAAAGTTATCAGGATACTAAGGTCTTAGATAACGTCACAACAACAATTAAAAATAGCGGTATCACTTCGATTATTGGGCCCAATGGGGCAGGTAAATCCACCTTACTGTCGATTATAGGCCGTTTGTTAACACCCGATGAAGGCGGTCATGTTAAGGTCAATGAATTAGATGTTTCGACAACACCAAGCGATAAGTTAGCCAAATGTTTATCTGTCTTGCGCCAAGAAAACCAGTTTGCGAGCCGTTTAACAGTAGAAGAGCTTGTGGGGTTCGGGCGCTATCCCTACACTAAAGGGCGTTTAAACCTTGAAGATAAACAGAAAATTGATGAATCACTGTCATTTCTGAATTTATCTGATTTACGCCACCGCTATTTAGATGAGCTTTCTGGTGGACAACGCCAGCGTGCTTATGTGGCAATGGTTCTGTGTCAAGATACCGAATACGTTCTACTGGATGAGCCCTTAAATAACCTCGACATGAAACACGCAGTGATCATGATGAAGTTATTGCGCCGCGCCGCAGATGAGCTGGGTAAAACGATTATTTTAGTGATCCACGATATCAACTTCGCATCCGTGTATTCAGACTACATTGTTGCACTAAGAAATGGCCGTTTGTCTTATCATGGCAAGCCTGAAGACATCATGAAATCAGAAATTATTGAGGATATCTTTGACACGCCGGTTGATATTAAGCAGGTGGATGACCAGTATATTGCTTTGTACTATTAACTCTTTTAAATTTTCGTCATCCTTTAGGTTGTAGCCGTGGCGGCTACAACCTAAATTAGTCAAAATAATAGGATAGGAAAATAAAACGCCTACGGTGAAATCTCAATATCTTCATCGGTTGTCAGTAAGTCTAGTGACTGCAACACTTCTAAACGTTTTATCCCATCGGCATTGACTACTAAGCGCGCCAGTTCATTGTAGGTTTTTTTACTAATAGTGACGCGGCGGCAAAGGTAAATGTGATACACCTTTTCACCAATAATTGCAGGTTCATCATCATTGACAGTTAATTCTTCATAACTGATATCAATATATTTCAGGAAATCCGAAATATTAAAACGCGTAATATCAGCGATTGATGACTGGTTTTTTTCAAACACTGAATGGCGGTTATGCAGTAGCACATCTTTGCGATAATACAGGATATCTTCCATTCGCTGGACATTAACTAAATTGACCCAATGGGATTTTTGCCTCATCTCACGGATATCTGGGGAGAGTGAGTTTTCACTAATAAAGCGAAAAGACTCTTTACAAATACCCACAGGTGCTTTTACACCCTCACGATAAATACGTAATTGGCGGTCAGGGATCCATTTTTGGAATAGGCGATACAACTGCTCTCGACCTACTTCTTTCAGCCTATCTTTGAAGATATAACCGATGACCATCGCCAAAAATAAATTTGCACTTAAGGCTCCATATTTTCCCTGCCAGAAAAAGGCGATAACAGTAGCGAAAAGCATTGAAATTGCAGCAGCAATACCATAAATAGAGTGTAATAGCAGGGGAAGTCCCCGTTTATGACGAATTTCTAAATAGAGATATCGATTGATATATTTTTTCAATAAATTACGACGATAAGTCACCAACTCAGCATCGGTTTCATCACTGGGGAAACAATCAGGGTATTGTTTTTTCAGGTAACGCATTTCTTGATACCAAAAATGACGTATTTCTTCCCGTAATGGCATGTGTTTATCGGCTAACAAATCACGTAAATAATTTATGGTGTAGTAAGTCATAAACTCGTCACAGTATGAAAACGCGTTGGAATGAATATGTTTTTCAATCAGGGTGGCCTGAGTGGCGAGCTCACGATAAACAGATAGGCATTTTGCAATATTTGCCATTAATTCCGTTAAATATTCCGCAGTCTTCCGTTGTGGGTTTTGGCTCACCATTTTGATATTAATTCGTACGGTTCGCTTAAAGGTTAAGGTATAGCGCTTAAGCCTATTTTCATACTCATCTAGCGAGGGGGGATTGAGTGGATCACACTGCTCCAACCAACGTTTTAAATCGTCTAACTCCCCGTTTTCTTCCGGTAAAGCAGACAGTTTTACCGTAGGAGGGCTGAGCCGAATGTAATTTTTAAGGCTGCGCTGTAGGCTAGAGGCTGTGTATAAGTCAGGATTGATTTGCAGCGAAGAAGGCAAAAAGAAAAAGGTCTCTACTTGGTAGCGGATCTCTTTAGACTTACGTGGAATTGACACTTTTTGTTTAATCTCAAACTGTTTTTTTCCATGGATCTTGAGAGATTCTTTAATCATATTGCGCCTTTATTGGGAACTTTTATCTTTTTTGCTTCTTTATCAATCAATGAAGCATAACATGGTTTTATAAAAACCATAAAATAGCGGAAATCACGGTGACAGTCTGTGAAAGACAATGAAAAAGTATTGCGAGGGAAGGGGGAAGAGAGAAAATATAACGAGGCATATTGCTATGCCCCATTATCGATTCGCTATTCGTTAGAATAACTTATTTTTTCGCAGCAGGACGAACCGCTGTTACTTCAATTTCCACTCTCCAAGCTGGGTTAGCCAGTTTAGCGACTTGGAAGGTAGAACGAGCTGGCAGATTCGTGATTTTCTCAGACTCATAGAACTTGTTATAACCCGCCATAAAGCCAGCGAAGTCCATAGAACCTTGAGTTTCTTCACCACCAACTAAGAATACTTGCATTTTAACAACGTCGTTCATAGTCAAACCCATACCTTCAAGGTTAGCTTGGATTTGTTTTAACACGTTGATAGTTTGTGCTTCGGTATTACCGTAAGACTCTAAAACGCCTTCTTTGGCATCTGCAGAGATTTTAGAAGGAACTTTTCCGCTTAGGAAAATAAGGTTGCCCGCGCTGATTTCTACTGATTCAGAGATAGGGAATCCTTTCACAGGAACGCGTTTAACATCTTCAGCTGCATTTGCACTCGCTACACCTAAAATCAAAGGCAGAGAAAGCAATAAAGTTTTATAGCGCATGTAAACTCCTTAACATTATCAAAGTAAACGGGAACTATCAGTTTCACTTAAGGCCAGTTTTTAGTTTAGCCTAATTCCATTGACTGATAGATCCCAGTAAAAAAAACGCGACTTTTTCGCTTATTAGTTAAAACGAGAAAGTTTGTACGGCGTTGGATCGATAAATGGTGTTTCACCCATTAACAATTCAGCCGTTAAGCGACCAGATGCAGGACTTTCAGTCATACCCCAACCTGTTGCGGTATTGATGACTAAACCTGGATACTGTTCGATTGTTGAAATAATTGGAATTTCATCATCTGTTGGTGCAACGGTACCACCCCAACGTTCAACTACTTTAGACTCTTTAAATACTGGGAATTCTTTTCTCAGTCTTTCCAGAACGCCATCTAAGTGTTCATTGTTTGGTGTATTGGTTGCAGTACGGAATTCTTCAAATGGTGTTTTCTCATCTAAATTCCAAGATGTCGACATCATGAAGGAGTTAAATAAGTCTTTACCAATAGAGAATTCTAATGGTAATTCTCCGCCGCCTAATACGTGTAGGAATCTTGGGCCTAACAGGAAGCTGTCTTTAACGATAGAGCTGGTAAAGATACGTGGTGCAACCGCGTAGGTACCATCTGCTTGTTCACGGAAGTGAATACCGTTAGGTAAGTGGACGTTGCCTTTCGGTGCACCAGGAACGCCTGAAATACGTTGTTGTGACAGATAAACGTTGAGTGTTGGAACATCAACACCTAAGTTACCCATAAACAGGCGAGACCAAATACCACCAGTCAGAACGACGCGAGAGGTTTTGATAGCGCCTTTTTCAGTCACAACATCAGAAATTTTACCGCCCGCTGTTTCAATGCCGCGTACTGCACAATTGGTATAGATACGGATACCGATTGATTTTGCGTAGTTTGCCATTGTTGGGGTGACGGTTTCTGGGTCAAGGCTACCTGAATCTTCTTCAAATCCACCGATTTTCCATGGAGTTTGAGCATCAACCAGGCGATTTGCCAGTTCAGTACCTTCGATCATACGGGTACGTAATGGGGTATCGAAACCTGGGTTTTCAGAAGCAGCTTTGATCCAAGCTCTTGAAACTTCTAAATCTTCTTCGCTTGAAGGAACTTCAACACGGCCTTGAACACGGTAGCTAGTATCAGCACCGATTTTTTCGTTCATACCGAGCCATTGGATTTTTCCGTAGTGGTGTAAAGGGAAAATCGCTGGTGAGGTTTTATAGCTGATGATTTGGCTATATGCACGGCCTGATTGCTCACCGCCGACAACGCCTTTTTCACAAATAACAACATTCAAACCTTTTTCAGCAAGGTTAATGGCTGTCATGATCCCTTGAAGGCCAGCACCGATGATGACTGCATCTGCAGACTCAGGTAATTTGCCTTCAGTGCCAGCAACAGCTGGTACGCGCGATGGTGTAGATTCGAAACGGCCTTCACGACGGATCATCGGAACAACTGTTGCACCCCCTGCCAGAACACCAGCAGCACCAACCCCTAATAATAGCTTTCTTCTCGAGATTTTCATCTATAACCTCAATAACAATCTTGTTTTTTATATAGTAAATAATTTCAAATTGAGATAATGATCTTATCATATATTTTGAAATTGTTAAGTGGGGGTGGCATTTGTTAATAAAAGTCGATTAAATGAATATGAACGTAAATTGGTGTGCTCAGTGCTGTAAAGGGTTTGTCGGAGATCATTCAAATTTATGTATTAGCTAATTAATGATTTTGAAATATTAATGTAATTAAAAGTGTACGGGTGTAAAGTTAATTATTGTACTTAAGTTGTGCTTTTTGGTATTAATGCAGTGAAAAATTAAAATAATGAATGACAGAACAAAATGCTAAATATAGGTTAAGTCATGTAGCTAATCATATAATATAAAAATAATTTTTTAATTAAATGCTTGCGCTAATTTCATTCAACTTTTGGTTAATTAAACGACAGATTTCATCTTCTGAATGGTAATACTCTGGTTTGGTGTATTAACTTTACTTTTTGATTTGCTCATGAATCTATCATTATGAAAAATAATAGTTTTTAAATTTATTTTTAATTGATGAATGACCTAGTGTTGATGAGGGTAATAACTTGGGGGATTTAAAATGATTTATTTCACGATGAAAAATAAATATAACCAACGCGTTGTTTATTTGAGCGAATACTCAGATATATCAGAATGTGAAATAGGTGAGATAAATATAGTGGGATTAAAGATCGAATTGTTTAATTAAATATTATTAATAAATCTATTAATTAATAATATATTTATAAAATTTCTTGTGATAAAAATACAAAAATATTAAGCACCTATCAGTTAGATGGAAAAATAACCATCTAATAATGGGGTGTATATCATTCAGTTATTTTACTTTATTGGTCGATATACACCACATAGAGGTTAATTATTAGTAATATATTCATTTCCTGTGGGGATCTGAGCGAAAAAATCAGCATAATCCTCGGCACGAACCTGTTGAAGGATGGTCTCTAGCTTAGTTAAGGGGGCTTCTGACCAGTCACAACGTATATCAATATCGGCATATTGGCGGTTACTCCATATTTTTAGCGCGGCTGAACGTATGCCACGATAATCCCCACCTGATTTTGCGCCTGCTTGCATAGCGAGTAATAGCCTATCGGCGAGTTCAAGACCCCTATTTTTCTGGTAGCACTGGTGCATGGCGTCAATGACTTGTTCACCCACTAACATATTTCCCGCTATTGCAACATTTTTTTCTGACAAGCTCCCGCACCAAGGCAAACAAGCTTGCCCAGTCCAATCTGCACTATTGCCAGCATTGTCGATAATAACCCACTGCCGTCGTTCAGGAGTTTCATCTTCCGTTAACAATCTGTTGAGGCATGAACTTGCAAATAGACCATGCTGTAAGTGCTCAATGCCCCTTAAACCTGCAATGGGATTTGTCATGGCTTGTGTGGCGATTGCACCAGCATAGCTTGCACCATGCAGGACTAACGCCCCCACAGCAGGGCCGCCAGTTGCCGTTGCTGCACCAATTTTCCCTGTTTGTGGACAACGCGCCACAATTGAAAATGTCATTTTACACCTCATAAATTAGACATCGATCAAATTTATCATTATAAATTGTTGCGTGAAATATAATTTATCATCATAAATAAAGAAAAAGATAAAATAATTAACAAAATTGACACAAATCACATTTCAAATACCACATAGCACGGTTAACACTGGGGGGTTGTATGAGAATACGTTTAGGTAGGTGGATTGCAGCTGTTTTGCTGCTCTCTTTGTTTTCATTACCGACTCAGGCGTCAAAATATAATGATGTGCTGCTGTTAGGGCAGGTTGCAGAACCGCAATCTCTAGACCCTCAAGTGGCAACGGCAGCGAATGACTCACGGATTTTAGTCAATATCTATGAAGGGCTGGTACGCAATACGGATGGCACGTTGACGCTTGAACCTGCTCTCGCAAAGTCATGGAACGTCAGTGATGATGGGCTAACTTATACTTTCCAGTTACGCGACAATATTTGGTTTCATGATGGTAGCCCATTTAATGCGCAAGCCGTGAAGTTTACATTTGAACGTATGTTGGATAATCAGCACCCTTACTATTTTACTGGGCCATTTCCGCTGTCGTTTTTCTTTTCTGCTATCGACAAGATTAATACCCCCGATGATTTAACTGTGGTTTTTACGTTAAAAGAACCTTTTGCACCTTTTTTGTCGAATTTAGCGACACCCGCAGGCCTGATTGTGTCACCTGCTGCGGTTAAGCAATACGGTAAAGATTTTAGTCGCCACCCAAGTGGTACAGGGCCTTTTAAATTCGATGAGTGGACTGCCAACCAACGAGTGGTTGTGTCAGCTAATGACAACTATTGGGAGGGTAAACCAGCCCTAAAACACGTGGTTTTTCGTCCAATTACTGATGCCAATACGCGCGTAGCAGAGATGTTGTCTGGGGGCATTGATGCAATGGTTGAAGTCCCTGCTGATAATGTTCCCCTTTTTGCAAGGGATAGTCGCTTTCGGGTATACGAAGCTACAGGCCCTCATGTGTGGTACAGCATGTTAAATGCTTCATTACCACCGTTTGATGATGTGCGTGTTCGCCAAGCGGTGAACTATGCAGTGAATAAGCAAAATATTGTTAAATATATTCTTCAAGACTCTGCGGATGTCGCGGAAGGTCCGATCCCTTCCGCGTTCGATTGGGCATTTGATAAAGAAACCTCAGCATATCCTTATGATCCGAAAAAAGCCCGCGAGCTTATTAAAGAGGCTGGAGCCGAAGGGCAGAAAATTGTGTTTTACGTGACCGAAGGGGGCTCAGGCATGTTAGACCCTATTCCGATGGCAACAGCAATCCAAGCGGATTTAAAAGCGGTTGGGTTATCGGTGGAAATTCAAACTTTTGAATGGAATACCTATCTGTCGAAAGTCAATGCGGGGCTAAAAGAGGCGCACATGGCGGAGATGGCATGGATGACCAATGATCCTGATACATTGCCCTTCTTGACCTTACATTCCGCCTCTTGGCCTGATAAAGGCGGGTTCAATTCAGGTTATTACAGTAATAAACAACTTGATGCATTGCTGGATAAGGCGCGGGTCACCAATAGCCTTAAAGAGCGTGCTGCACTGTATCGGCAAGTGCAAAAAATAGTCCATCAAGATGCGCCTTGGTTATTTGTCGCTAACTGGAAGCAAAATGCCGTGGCAAGTGAGCATGTTCAGCACTTCAAATTACAACCGAACTTTAATTTATTACTTAAAGATGTTCGTAAAGACTAATTTTATGGGGAAAAAATGATGTGGTTATACTGTTTAAAGCGCATTTTAGCGACCATTCCCATATTGATTGGTTTGACGCTGATTGTCTTTTTGATCATGGCGATGATCCCTGGTGACCCTGCTCAAGCGCTCCTTGGGCCTTGGGCGACACCTGAGAATGTTTCGCGTGTAAAAGCGGAGCTTGGTTTAGATAAACCGTTATACCAACAGTATTTTATTTGGATGCAGAATTTAATATCGGGGGACTTTGGCCGCTCGTTTGTACTGAACCGCCCCGTCGTTGATGAAGTATTAGAACGTTTTTCGGCGACCTTAGTCCTGGGGGGGAGTGCTTTATTATTGAGCTCCGTGTTGGGCTTATTGGCAGGGATCATTTCTGCTATTCGCCAGTTTAGTTGGAGTGATAGATTCATTACTTTAGCGGTTTTATTAGGGATTTCAATGCCATCCTTCTGGATTGGGTTATTGATGATTATGGTTTTTTCCGTTCAACTGCAATGGTTCCCTGCATCAGGGATGTACGATATTTGGCAAGGTGGCGGCTTAGGGGATTTATTGCATCACCTTGTATTACCTGTCATTACGCTATCACTTGTTGCTACTGGCGTCATTGCCCGATTAACACGAACGGCCATGCTAGAAGTTTTACGCCTCGATTTCATTCGAACCGCGAGAGCCAAAGGGCTCAGTGAGCGTAAAGTCATTTTCCGTCATGCCTTTCGTATGGCACTGGTTTCCGTTATCCCCGTCATTGGGATTCAAGCGGGTTTTGTGTTTGGTGGCGCGGTGTATATCGAAACTGTTTTTCAGTGGCCAGGGCTAGGTGCAATGTTGGTCAAAGCCGTGGCAACCCGAGACTTATTCTTAGTTCAAGGGGGCGTCTTGATTGCAGCGGCGTCTTACGTGTTTATCAATTTGTTTGCTGATGTCCTGCAAGCCATGTTAGATCCGAGGTTGAAATCATGAGCCAAACGACAACACCGATTATTCAACATCGCCATCGACAATCTATTGGCTCGCTATTGCTAGCGAACCGTCTTGCGACGATTGGGTTGGTAATTTTAATGGTCATCATACTACTGGCATTATTGGCGCCTTGGCTACCATTGGATAACCCAGATGAAACCAATCTAGTGAACCGCTTATTACCTGTTTTTTCATCGGGGCATGTTTTAGGTACCGACCATTTGGGGCGTGATATTTTATCGCGTTTATTATGGGGGACAAGAGTATCACTGATGGTGGGGATCTCTGCCACGCTTATTGCTGCCGTTTTTGGAACGTTAATAGGCTTAATTGCAGGTTATGTTGGTCACCGTACAGACACTATATTGATGCGTTGTATCGATATGCTTATGGCATTTCCTTATATTTTATTGGCACTGGCCATTGTCGCGGTATTAGGGCCAGGCTTATTAAATGCGTTATATGCGATTGCTTTAGTCAATATTCCCTTTTTTGCACGAAATATCCGTGGGTTAACGGTCGGGCTGCGTGATAGAGATTTCATTCAGGCAGCAAGATTGTCAGGTAAGAATCATTTACAGGTGTTATTAACTGAGGTTTTACCTAATGTACTGCCAATTATCGTGGTCACTATGTCGACGACTATTGGTTGGATGATTTTAGAAACCGCAGGGCTTTCGTTTTTAGGTTTAGGCACACAACCGCCGAATGCTGATCTCGGTTCGATGTTAGGGCAAGGGCGCGCACAAATGTTTGTGGCGCCTCATGTCGCTTTAGTGCCAGGTATTATGATTTTCCTAATTGTTATCAGTTTTAACTTATTGGGTGATGGCGTGCGTGATATTCTCGATCCACGTTTAAAATCAGGGGCTTTACACCGTTCACAGCCAATGACCCAAACAGATCGCGTGAATATCCCAGCTAAAACGGCAGGCACTCAGGCCGTGCTGGAAGTGAAAGACCTTGCGGTGGCATTTCGCCAAGGCCACCAGCTACGTCCAACCGTCAAAGGGATTAGTTTTACCGTTGGTGCTGGTGAGTGCCTTGGTCTCATAGGGGAAAGTGGCTCGGGTAAGAGCGTGACCGCGCTGTCCATTATGGGGTTGTTGGCTTCGCCGCCCGCGGTGATTACAGCGGGTGGGGTGTATGTGGAACATGAAGAGATGTTGTCCTTGCCGCTTTCTATTATGCAACGGCGGCGTGGCGCACGGGTGTCGTATATTTTCCAAGACCCACTGACGACACTGCATCCGCAGTTTACGATTGGCGTACAGCTTCAGGAGGCTATCACCGCTCACCAAGCGTTATCCAACCAAGTGGCGAAAGTGAAAGCCATCGAACTTCTTGATAGCGTGGGGATCCCTGATGCGGCTGACAGATTCAGTGCTTATCCTCATGAGTTATCAGGCGGGCAACGCCAGCGGGTGGGGATTGCCATGGCGCTGGCAAACGACCCCGTGCTTATCATAGCGGATGAACCGACAACGGCGCTGGATGTGACTGTTCAAGCAAGAATTTTAGAATTACTGAATAAACTGCGCCGCGAACGGGGTGTAGCACTGTTGTTTATTACCCATGATTTCGCCGTGATTAACCAAATTTGCGACCGGGTTGCTGTGATGCAACAAGGGGAAATAGTGGAAACGGGCGTGACTCAAACGGTATTGCAGCACCCGCAACACCCTTACACGCAACGGCTAATTGCTAGTGTTCCAAAACTGGGGGAAGGCCGTCAATTTTTAACGCAAGTGGCCGCGCTTTATCGCAATGAAACCGATGACAAAAGTCTAAACGCAGCGCAGGAGGCACCATGAATACTGTGATTGAAGTGAATCAGCTAGTGAAAACATTTGGGCAGCCTCGTAGCCTATTTCATCCCAAAGGGCGGGAAGTCCATGCTCTGAAAAATATTTCACTGTCATTGTATGAAGGGGAAACATTGGCGGTTGTTGGCGAAAGTGGCTCAGGGAAAAGTACGCTCGCCCGCATTTTAGTGGGGCTGGAAAATGCCACCTCAGGGGACATTCAGGTTTTGGGGCAAAGCAAGGCACAGTGGCAAAAGCAAGGTGCTAAGGCCTTTGGACAAGCGATTCAGTACGTTTTTCAAGACCCTGTTGCATCGTTAAATCCACGAAAAACCATTGGGGAAACTTTATCGGTTCCATTGAAATATTTAAAGCACATGGCTCCCTCACAGCGTACTAATCGATTGGTAGAATTACTTGAAGCCGTCAATATGCCAATGGATTCATTAGCTTGCTACCCTCATGAGTTTTCAGGTGGGCAGGCTCAGCGCTTGGCGATAGCAAGGGCACTTGCTGCTGATGCGCGGGTATTGGTGCTTGATGAGCCCGTAAGTGCTTTGGATGTATCCGTGCAAGCCCAAGTTTTACTGCTTCTGGAAGAGTTAAAAGCGCAATTTTCACTCTCCTATTTATTTATTAGCCATGATTTAGCCGTCGTGGAATCAATCGCTGACAGAGTTGCCGTGCTGTATTTAGGGGATTTGCTTGAGTGCAGTGAAACCCGTCAGCTATTTGCGGCTCCTGAACATGCGTATACTCAAAACCTATTATCGAGTGCGCCACGTATTCGGACCTATTAAAACTTGTTGAGAGCAACTATGAGTATCGATAAGCCATCGGCAATTGAGCCGGTTCGCATTAAACGGACAGATGAAATTGTGAATGCCATTAAAGAAACCATTATGGCGGACAATCTCAGCCCCGGTGATCGGTTACCCCAAGAAAAAGACCTGATTGAGCGTTATAGCGCGAGTAAAAGCACGGTCAGGGAGGCGTTAAAATCCCTCGAAGTTCAAGGGCTGATAAAGACCAAAACGGGCCCAGGAGGCGGTGCATTTATTGATTCAATGACGGAATCACGGGCCATGAGCTTGTTATCTAACTATTTATTTACGCGGGATATTTCCATCAAGGATATCTATACATTGCGAAAATTGTTGGAGCCTGTTGTGGCAGTGAGTGCGATGGAAAAAATCGATAATGCAGGCATTCAAAAACTGTACGAAATCATCGCTATTTACGACCATGAACCTGCTGACGAAGAAGAGCGTTGGCAGCAGCGGATGGCGGAGCTCGATTTCCACACGGTTGTCGCGAGCTATTCGGATAATGTGCTTTTAGTATTTATTTGTCATTTTCTTCAGCGGTTACTGAAAGATTTAGCCGTCTGTAAAGATATTTATTTGAAACCTGAACCCGTTGATAGACGCCAAGGTATTGAATACCAATACCAATTGATAGAAGCCTTACGCCGCAAAGATGCACAAAAAGTACAAGCGGTCATGGAAGCGCACATGGATTATGCAGAACACGCCATGTTGGCTCTACAAGCCACCTTACAAGAACGTTTTTTAAGTGAAGATAGGTAATCATCATGATCGACACAGCATATCTAGCAAATGTATTACGCACATTGTTACAAACGCCGAGTCCTGTTGGGATGACTGATAAAGCGGTTGCGCAGACTCACCAATGGCTGACTGAATTGGGCTTCAAGCCACAGTATACGCGCCGTGGGGTACTGCACATTACATTAGGGTGGGATGAACCCAAACGTGCACTGGCCGCTCACTTAGATACCTTGGGAGCCATGGTCACCCAGTTAAAGTCTAACGGCCGCTTAGCGTTACGTAACACGGGGACATGGGCTGCGCGTTTTGCAGAAGGTGCAAGGGTGACAGTATTTAGTGATAACCACCAGTACCGCGGCACAATTTTGCCTTTAAAAGCGTCAGGGCATCGCTTCAATACAGAGGTTGACACTCAAGTGGCGGATTGGGATAACCTCGAAATCCGCTTAGATGCTCCTTGTTATAACCTTGCTGATCTGCAATCTCACGGTTTGAATGTGGGAGACATTGTTGCGGTAGATGCTCAACCTGAATTCATTGATAACGGTTTTATTGTTTCTCGTCATTTGGATGACAAAGCAGGCTGTGCCGTCATGTTAGCTGCTCTGAAATCGCTGGTGGATGATGGCGTTGTGCCTGCGGTTTCTTGCCAAATGATGTTCACGATTTCTGAGGAAGTTGGTATTGGTGGAACCCATGGTTTTGGCTCACAAGTGCAAGAGTTATTGGCGATAGACAACTCAGTATCAGGGCCAGACCAAGCAACGCGGGATGATTCACTGACGCTAGCGTTTCGCGATAGAACAGGGCCATTTGATTTGGCAATCACCCGCCATTTATTGCAACTGTGCCAGCAATACGATATTCCCCATGTTCGCGATACGTTCAAACATTACCGCTCAGACAGTGCCGCGGCGATTGATGCAGGGTGGGATATTCGTGCGGCATTGGCGTGTTTTGCACTCGACAGTTCCCATGGTTGGGAAAGAACACACATGGATTCATTGGTGGCATTAGCCACGCTAGTCAGGCGTTATATTGAAAGTGATTTAGTTCCACTGCCTGGGCAGTAACCGATGAGAAACCCCCTCCACAGTATTGAAGGGGGTAGGATGATTAACTCAGTTTGGCTTGTGCTAAATATTTTTGCATTTCGTCACTCGGTACCATGCCGCCACCTGTTGCCCAAACAAGGTGAGTGGCATTCGCCATTTGCTGTGCACTAAGGCCTTTAGACTGCCAGTAATTAGTATTCTGTGTGACATGCACGCAGCCTGTCATACCCGCAAGAGCAGAGGGTTCTAGTTTGATGCCTTCTGTTTTGTTGAGTAACCCTAACAAGTTATACATGTCTTGGTCATCAAGGGTGTAATACCCGTCGATTAACCGCTCCATCGCACGGCCTACAAAGCCAGAGGCACGCCCTACAGCAAGGCCATCTGCGGCAGTGATATTATCAATACCAATTTCTTGTACAGAAATACCATCGTGTAATCCAGTGTGGACGCCCAAAAGCATGCACGGTGAATGCGTCGGTTCCGCGAACAGGCAGTGTGCGTCGTCACCAAATGCCAGTTTCAACCCAAAGGCAACCCCGCCAGGGCCACCTCCGACACCGCAAGGCAGGTAGACAAACAGTGGGTGGTCTTTATCAACAATAACACCTTGTTCCGCAAATTGTTTTTTCAGACGCAGCCCCGCGACGGCATAACCTAAAAATAGGGTTGTGGAGTTTTCGTCATCAATAAAGAAACAATTTGGGTCTTGTTCTGCTTCTTTACGACCTTGTTCAACGGCAATGCTGTAATCTTGTTCATATTCAACGACATTAACGCCATGTGAGCGTAGTTTGTCTTTCTTCCACTGGCGCGCATCCGCAGACATATGCACGCTGACGCTAAAGCCTAATTTGGCACTCATGATGCCGATAGACATTCCTAAGTTACCTGTTGAGCCAACCGCGATACTATATTGGCTAAAGAATTGGCGGAATTTATCAGAAAATAGAACTTCATAATTATCATCAATGGATAACAACCCTGCCCCAAGTGCTAGTTTTTCGGCGTGAGTGAGTACTTCATAAATCCCCCCGCGCGCTTTGATAGAGCCAGAAATAGGCAAGTGGCTATCTTTCTTTAATAAAATTTTCCCGGTGATTGGCGTTTGGTAACGCGCTTCGAGCGCGGTTTGCATATTGGCGATTGCAACTACATCAGATTCGATAATCCCTTGAGTAGCTTGTGTTTCTGGGAATGCTTTCATCAAATACGGTGCAAAACGGTTTAAACGCGCTTCGGCATCTTGAACATCACTAATGGTCAGCCCCACATAAGGTAAACCCGCTTCTGTGGTGGTGGCGTTAGGGTTGAACCATGCCACGTGTTTTAAATTGATTAAGTCCTGAACTAAAGGGTAGTCAGCAATTAACTTATTCACGTTTATCTGAGTCATAATTACTCTCTTTTAAATCACAAATGAAAGTGCAAAGGTGCCTGCCAGCGCAACAAGGGATGCGATAAGGGTGGCGACACTATAAAAACGGAATGTTTCAGCCAAGGTGGCATTACAATATTGTTTAACCAGCCAGAACAGGGAGTCTGTGACGATAGTACAACCAATCGCACCAGAACCAATGGCTAATGTCATAATTTCTGGGCTGATGTGTGGGTACATTGGCATTAATGGTGCCACAATGGCGGTGGCGCCCATCATGGCAACAGTGGCGGAGCCGACAGCAGCGTGCAGAATAATCGCCACTAACCATGCCAGCAAAATTGGGTGCATGTCGATACCAGAAAGCACTAACGCAAGAGAATCACTCAGTCCGCTACCTTTTAAAATGCCGTTAAATGCACCACCTGCACCAATAATCAGTAAGATATTGGCGATCGAACTAAAGCTTTCTTCGGTTTTACTGAGCAATATGCTCATGCCCATATTACGGCGAATACCTAACATGTAATACGCGACAAACGCGGCAATAAACATGGCGGTAATGGGGTTACCGATAAACTGTAGTAAGGTATATAACTGATTGTCTTTACTCATGTTTAAATCAGCGGCTGTTTTGATTAACATGAGAATAATTGGCAGTAAAACGGTAAATAATGTGGCACTTAAAGAGGGTAAGTCTTTTTCGTCACGCACCTCGAGGTCAGAAAATGCCTCTGGTACGGTTTTAAACGGTAAACGCTCACCTAGGAATTTCAGAAATAGTGGCCCACCCACTAATGAAGCCACTAGCCCCACAGCCAACCCTGCAACAATTACCGTACCAATATCTGCACCTAATTCATTGGTGACAAATAGCGCGGCAGGGTGTGGTGGCACGATGCAATGCACTGCCATCAGTGCAGTACAAAGTGGAATAGCGAGTTTTAATAACGAGGTATTGGTTCTTTTGGCAATGGAAAACGCCAGTGGGATCAATAACACCACACCGACTTCAACAAACAGGGTGATACCGCAGATTAAACCAATTAACACCATGGTGACATCGGGGGTTAACCAGCGGCTTTTTTGTAAGGTGACGCCGATGCGTTCCGCAGCCCCCGAGATTTCCATCATTTTTCCGAGGATAGTCCCCAGCCCGATAATGGCGGCGAGGAAACCAAGTGTACCACCAATCCCATTTTCAATGGCATTTACCATTTCTAACGGGTTCATTTTCATGGAGATACCGACAAAGAAGCTGGCGAGTAAAAGGGCTAAAAAAGGGTGAAACTTAAATTTAATAATTGAAACGATGATCAGCAAGATACTAATAACCAGCGTGCCGAGCATCCACATTGTAGAGTCCATATCCTACCCCTAATCATTTTGTTGTTGTGCCTATATTGGATAATAAATATGCAGGAGTGACAAACGATGAAACTTAAGTCTTAGGTGAATTAAATTAACTCAATGGCGTGATATTGGTCATAAAAAAGGGTGATTTACCGATTTGCATCATAATAATTCATGTTAAACGCGCTATTCTGGAAAAATGCAGAACTGACCGAGGAGGTTCGATGTCACCTAATCTTAATCCCTTTGAGCAATCGGGTTTTATTCAATGGCATAAGCGGCTGTCAAGCCATCAGCTTTCCCGTTTACACACTTTTGAAGCGGCGGCTCGTCATTGTTCTTTTGCCCTTGCATCACAAGAATTGGCGCTAACGCCTAGTGCAGTGAGCCACCGAATTAATACCCTTGAAGAGGAATTAGGCTTTAAGTTATTTGAGCGTTTTCATCGGCGTATTGAGCTAACCGCGGACGGCGAGCGGATTTATTGGGCACTGCGCAAAAACTTGGATGATATCAACCAAGAAATTCTGGATATTAAAAACCAAGAGATTTCAGGGGAATTGACCGTGTATTCACGGCCTTCTATTGCCCAGTGTTGGCTTATCCCTAAAATTGCTGACTTTACCAACCAATACCCGTCAATTCAGCTCAATTTATTAACGGGGAATGATGACGTTAATTTTCGTGGTTATGGTATTGATGTGGCGATTTATTACGATGATATTACGCGGCCTAACTTGTATTGCGAAGATTTAATGCCTGAATCCATTGTGCCTGTATGCAGCCCACAATATGCCAAGCAGCATGATTTGATGGACAATATTTATCAACTCAAAAACTGTACTTTGTTGCATGACAGGCAGGCTTGGAGCAGTAACTCCGATTATGATGAATGGAAAGCGTGGAGCGAACACTACCAGTTATCGTTATTTCCTCACCGTCGGAACCTATGTTTTGACCGCTCAGACTTGGCGATTGTAGCAGCCATGAACCATGCGGGCGTGGCAATGGGACGCAAGCAGTTGGTTGAAAAGCGCATTAAGCGCCAAGAGCTAGTGATGCCTTTTGGTGACATTGCACTCAAGTGTCAACAACGCCACTATTTTGCGATGTTAAATGAAAAACGTAACCCCAAAGCAGATATTTTTATTCAGTGGCTAAAACAGCAAGTTAGATGAATATGGCAAGAAAATTGCTGTTAATTCGAGTAAGATAAGGCATTAGCCTTTCTTTTCATCACATGGAAAAAACGCGCGCGATGGCACCGAAAATTCAAAAAGTAGCAACAATTAAAGATGTGGCTGCCAAAGCACAGGCAGGGAAAACCAGTATCTCACGTTATTTAAACGGTGAATTACATTTGCTGTCGGATAACATGCGCCAACGTATTGAAGCAGCAATCCAAGAATTGAATTATCGCCCAAACCAAATGGCGCGTAGCTTAAAGCATGGTCGTACAGGGTTGATAGGGTTGATTATTGCCGATATCGGAAATCCATTCTCGGTGGAGGTGCTTAAAGGGGTCGAGTCAGAGTCCATCAAGCAAGGGTTTATGACGGTGGTGTGCAATGCAAACAATAGCATTGAGCTGGAATGCCAATTTATTCAGTTATTAAAAGGCTACCGTGTTGATGGGTTAATTATTAATTCAGCGGGGGTGAACGCACAATTTATTGATGTGCTAAAACAAACCACATTGCCTTTTGTTTTACTCGATAGAAAAATCGAGGATTTCCCATGTGATATGGTCGGCTTAGATAACCCTGCATCTGCTGAGATGGCATTTAACCACTTGATAGAACAAGGTTTCGAGGCAATTTGCTTTGTGACCGAACCCATTGAATATAACAGCGCGCGTAAAGAGCGCCTGCAAACCTTCCAACGCTTGCTAAACCAGCAAGGGCAAGTAAAAGGCGAGTTTCACCAAATCACCTTACCAGACCCAGCGCAATTAGATTCCATCGTTGCCAACTTTTGCGCTTCGCACCGTGGTATGCGTAAAGCGATTGTGGCGGCAAATGGTGTGTTAACCTTGCAGCTTGCCTATGTGATGAACCAACAAGGGTTACGTTGGGGGGCAGATATTGGCTTTCTCAGTTTTGATAACCTCGAATGGGCGGCCTTTGCTGGGCAAGGGATCACCTCTGTTTCACAGCCTACAGCCGAAATGGGCCACAAAGCGGTTGAGTGTTTATTAGAAAAGCTGGAAAATCCCGAAAAAGCCCCAACACAATATCTGTTCCATGGTGAGTTAGTGGTGAGGAATTCAACCACATTGTAAGGCAGGATAACACAAAGAGGGGAGCGCCTCTTTGTGTTATCGATAGAAACTAGCGTGCTTGTATCGCGCTTATATTGGCGCAATTTTCGCTAAGGTCACCGTTTAGTGCGGCAATGAGGTTATCGACTGCACATTCGACCATCGCATAGCGCGTTTCATGGGTGGCAGAACCGATGTGGGGCAGGGCAACCACATTCGGTAATGTGAGCAGTTTAGAATCTGTTGGTAGTGGCTCCACCTCAAACACATCCAAGCCCGCACCGCGTATCGTGCCATTTTCTAAGGCTGCAATCAGCGCCGCTTCATCAATAATCTTCCCGCGAGAACCATTGATCAAAAATGCGCTAGGTTTCATTTTCGCCAGCTCGGTTTTACCGATCAGTTTTTCCGTGGATGGCAATAATGGGACTACCACGCAAACAAAGTCAGACTCTTTCAGTAGCGTATCTAAATCACAGCGTCGGGCATTCAGTTTTGTCTCAGCCTCTGCATGTGCATGGTTGCTGTAATAGAGAACAGGCATGCCAAAGCCTGCATTTGCGCGCTTTGCCACGGCATAACCAATACGACCCATACCTAAAATACCGATGGTTTTGCCATTCACGTTACTGCCGTAATCACTTTCGCCAATGCTTTTTGTCCATTGACCATTTTTCACCATTTCCGCCATTTCAATAATGCGGCGGGCACTGCAAAGTACTAAGGTGAAAATAGTGTCTGCGGTGGTTTCAGTGAGCACATTGGGGGTGTGCATTAAGGGGATTTTACGAGCATTCATAGCGTCAATGTCAAACTGGTCAACGCCAACTGAAATGGTTGATGCTGCTTTTAAGTGTGGCGCAAGGGCTAGCTCTTTTGCCGTAATCGGATAGCTTGCGCCAATAATACCCTCTGCGGTACTTAATGCTTGCTGGAAACTCGCTCTGTTTTCTTCTGTCACTTCATCAAAAACAGTAACATTAAATTGCTGCTGTAAGCGTGCAAGTTGCGTATTGGGGATCGTTTTATACAAAATAACATTCTTTTTCATGGTTGCCCCTTATTAAGCGTGTTTGGCGATAGCGGAACTGTTGTTCGGTTCTTGGTTGGGTTTCACAATTAGCGTAAAGAACACTGAGGCTAACAATGCTAGACCCATAAACATATAGGAAGCACTTGGGCTTCCTGTGGCACCATTGAGGTAACCGACAAACCATGAGCCAAAGAATGACCCCAAGGCCCCCATGCTGTTGATCAGCGCCATTGCGCCTCCAGCCACATTTTTCGGTAACATTTCAGGGATAATCGCAAAAAATGGGCCATAAGGTGCGTACATGGCGGCACCCGCAATCACCAGTAATGTATAAGATAACCAGAAATTTGAATTGCCTAGCATGTAAGAACCAAGAAAGCACACTGCGCCGATTAAGAGCATTGGCCAGACAAATAATTTACGGTTATGCATACGGTCTGAAGCCCATGATACCAAAATCATCGCCAACGTGGCGGCAAGATATGGCACCGCAGAGAGCCAGCCTGTTTCTACCATGCCTAAGTTTGATGCACCGCGAATAATCGAAGGTAGCCATAACACAAAGCCATAAACCCCGATACTCCAGCAGAAATATTGTGCGCACAGCAGCACAACATTGCGTGATTTGAACGCCTCGCGGTAATTGCGTACAGGTTTAATATTTTTTTGTTCATCACTGAGGATTTTGTCTAAATCGTCTTTTTCTTGTTGGCTTAACCAATTAACTTGGCTTGGTTTATCACGTGCAGTTCGCCACCAGAAAAATGCCCATAAAACCGCGGGAACACCTTCAATGATGAACATTTCACGCCAACCAAAAGCTTGGATTAAGTAACCCGATAACACTGACATCCATAACACTGTTACGGGATTACCTAAAATTAAAAAGGTATTCGCTCGTGAGCGTTCGGATTGAGTGAACCAGTTACTGATGTAGATAAGCATGGCTGGCATGACCGCGGCTTCGACCACACCTAAGCTGAAACGGATAATCACCAACATAGGGATATTGCTGACCATCCCTGTCAAGCTGGCAAACATACCCCACAGGAAAATACAGGCAAAAATCAGTTTTCTGACGCTGCGTTTCTCCGCGTAGATAGCCCCAGGGATTTGGAAGAAAAAGTACCCCAAGAAAAACAGGGAACCAAGCAGGGAGGACATCCCTTTGGTAATCCCTAGGTCGGCGTTGATCCCTGCGGCAGCGGCAAAGCTATAGTTAGCGCGGTCGAGGTAGGCAAGGCTGTAGGTGATAAACACGATTGGCATAATGCGCCACCAACGTGACATCGCAGGAGCTCTGATTGTCATAATCTATTCCTTCTTAGCACGCAGCATCTGCGGTGGTTGAGGGGGAAAATGCCATTATTTCTTGCTGTAACTGCGCTTTCGTCGGTAAGCCTTCACTATCACCAATCACTTGGATAGCCCTTGCACCGATAAAGTTTCCTCTTTCGACGGCTTGAGGTAAAGATAACCCTTCGAGAAGCGCGCTAATAACCCCAACGGCAAAGCCATCGCCAGCGCCAACGGTATCCACCACATTTTTGACTAAGTAAGCAGGGACGATACCTTGCTGGTTATTTGATGTTTTATAATAAGCGCCTTGCTCGCCTGTTTTGATGACAACGGCTTCTACCCCTTGCGAGAGGTAAAAATCGGCAATGGCTTCGGGTTGGTCAAAACCTGTGAGGATTTTCCCCTCTTTTAAACCTGGCAAGACCCAATTGGCGTGAAAGGCTAACTGGTTTAATTGCGCCACCATTTCATTTTCACTGCGCCATAACGATGGGCGCAAGTTAGGGTCAAAAGATAATGTTTTTCCTACATTTCGCATCCATTTCGCAGCATAGAGTGATAATTGGTAACTGGTGGCAGAAAGCGCTGCGGCGACGCCGCTTAAATGTAAGTGGCGTGCAGAGGAAAAATAATCTTCATTGAAATCAGTGAGGTCTAAATGACTTGCTGCTGAACCTTTACGGAAATACTCCACTTTGGGATCGGTTCCATTTTCAGCTTTAGATTTAAGCTGAAAGCCCGTTGGGTAATTTTCATCGAATTTAACACATTGATGATCAACATGTTCTTTATCTAGTGTACTTTGGATAAAGCGCCCAAAAGAATCATTGCCTAGGCGACTTACCCAGCCGCTTTTTAAGCCGATACGAGAAAGACCTATCGCCACATTCAGCTCTGCTCCCGCAGCACGGCGAACAAAGCTTTCAACTTCATGGAGCTCACCAGTATTTATCGCCACAAACATCATCATGGCTTCGCCAAGGGTTACAACATCTAATTGATTTTTCATGAATTAAATCTCCTTTAACAGAGAAACATAGTGTTCAGTTTCCGCGCGTAGATCATCACCCTCAAGAGGGAATTCAATCCCGCGGGGAACGTTGTTAGGTAGTAATTTTAAGACGGCTTTCCATGATCCGTTGCTATCATCAAGGGCAACAGCAACGCGTTTATTATCTGCACGTAACTGGCTGGCTTTTACGTGGATGTAGGCGACAAAAGGGGCAAAGTGTTGTGCGGCAACGACAGGGTTTTCACCGAGCCAGTGCCAATTGGCCATATCGAATGCCATTTTGATTGGCATATTTTGTGCCACGACATCCTTAAAAAAGCGTCGGAGTGGGGCAATATGACCACCGACCTCTGTTTGGTCATTTTCGATAACTAGCTGGGTGGAATAATGTTTGAGTAGGTTGATAACGTCCGTTAAATCGTACTGTTCTGGCAGGTCACCTAACGAGAGTTTAAGGAAACAGGCATTCAACTTTTTTGCATCGTCGAAATAACGCTGTAGTTTTGTGATTTCAATCGGTAAATGGTGCTGAAATAAGGTATCTGGCACAGAATAGACCGCGCTGAGTTGCCTTGTTTGCAGCCCATTAGCGATATCATCAAGGTTATCGTTGGGGAGCAATAACTCTTGACGGATCTCGACACCATCAGCGTTTGCCCCTTGAATAACATCAAATAAAGCCTGTTGACCCCCCAGCTGTTTTACGGTTTGTGCGCCGTAGGCGGCGGTAACGACAATAATCTCTTTGCTCATGACTTTCCTCTGTCTTCTTGGAGGGGACAAACCCCATTGCCATTGCGAATAACTTATTATGGAATCGGTTCCATTTTGGTTTCTAGCGAGGAAAATGGAAAATAAGAGCTATATCACTAATCCAGGCTTGGTAAACGCTGAATTACCGATCTCCATCACAACTCTTAATGTAATGAATGCAAGTGAAAAAAATGCCGAATAGGAAGGCAGCTATAACTCAGTAATTATTTGTTTAATAAAGAAATTAAAAGCTGAGTAAAGGTCGTGATAACACAAACAAGGTATTTTTCTCTCCATTTTAGATATTTTTTATTGGTACTTGTATCCCAATTTCTTAACCTAACGCTTTCAATGAAATATTATTTCAATATATTGACTGAGTGATGAAATTTTGGTGCATGCTGTTATGACAAAAAGCTATGGAAAAAGTTATGCGAAAAGCCATGCAAAAAAATTTTATCGGTTTGCTCCATCAGTATAGAAAAAATAAACGATAAAAATGAAGGATCTGGAGATGAAATTAATCAATACCACCGCATTCTACAGCACGCTGTTACTGACCACAGTTTCATGGGCGCAGGCGAACACCACCGAAAATGCAGGAGTGTATACCAAAGCATGTACGCCTGAACTCATACAAGCAGCAAAATCCAACGCCGATCTTTGTTATGGCGTGAATACCAAAACAGATATTCAAATTACCAAGAAAAATGCGGACAAATACAAGATAAAGGTTGTCATCATCGGGGAAAGTACCAATAAAAACTATATGCACACTTATGGCTATCCATTGGAAAACACGCCGTTTCTGTCTTCAGTAAATGGTCGTTTTTTTAACCACTTTATCAGCGCTGCGTCGAATACTGTACCAACGCTGACTCGTGCATTAGCCAAAAATGATCTCAGCACTATTACTGAGCACCACGAAAAGCCATATTACAACAATAATTCCATTGTTGACCTTGCCAACCAAGCGGGCTATGAAACCTACTATATTGGTAATAACGGTAGTTTTGGGGACGATGAAATCGGTTTTACGAACTACTTTTTAAAAGCCAATTATTTTTTACCCGTAAGGGACAGTAAAGCTGGGTTTGAAAACTTGTTTGTACAAGAGAAATTTACGGTTGACGATAGTGTGAATAAACTCACTAACGACTTCAAAATGCTGCCCGCCTTTAAAGCTGCATTAAATAACCCGTCAGACAAAGAAAAAGTGATTTTTGTGCATATGTGGGGGCCACATCATGATGGCTGGCCAAAAGGCGCATGTGGGCTTATCAAAGAGAACTACAACATCAATCCTGAGCAGTTTGATACAGGGTGGGGCAGTCTGGTGAATTGTTATGTCTCAGGGATAAAACTCAGTGATGATTTTATTGGTGACGTGTATAACATTTTGCAAGAAAACAATAAAAATGGTGAAAACCCATTCTCCATCCTGTATTTTGCTGACCATGGGCAAGGTTTAGTGAAAGCGAATAAGCAGCACGTTGCGGCTTTGGAGGCAGAATATAAAGGCTTCATTAAAGAGGGCAACTTGTATCTACGCCACGGACAATTGGTGAAAGGGGCGTATCAAATTCCGCTAGTGGTGATGAATTCGGACGATACACAACGTGAATTCCGTGATGAAACGTTAAGTGAGTGGAATTTGTTTGATTACTTTGCGTCTTGGTTAGGGGTTGAAACGAACCTGACATCACCAGCAAAAAGTATTGTCGCGGACACTATCACACCAGAAAAAGATATCGATGTGTTTGTTTTCCCACGAGATGAGTTTGTGAAATATGACAGCTTACCGCAGGATACCGTGCTTTCCCCTGCAACGGTTAACACAAAAGTTGTTGCGGATTAATTGAACAAAAATAAAGGCAGGGCTTAATATCAGCGCTGCCTTTATGATTTTCGTGTATTTAATGACGACTTAATGCATCCGCGACCGCTTTAAAACGCGTGAATTTATCACGTAATTGCTGGTGACCTAGCGCATTAGGTTGGTAAGTGGTGATTTTGGGCGTACTCGCGGCAATCGCCTCATCAAAACCTGAATAATACCCACTCCCTACCGCAGCACACAATGCCGCAGCTTGGCAGCCAGATTGTTGCACGTTCACAACATCTAGCGGCAAATTACTGGCATCACAGAACATCTGCATCCACAGTGGTGATTGTGTTGGCCCACCCGTGAAACGGATGGATTCAGTGGCATTATCAAGGCCAACAATGCGGTCTTGGTGCAGTAAATGCGAGAACACGATGCCTTGGTAAATAGCGTACACAATGTCCGCGTCGGTGTGGTGTGAGCTCAAGCCTAATAAGCCGCCATGTAGGTTACTGTGGTAGTTCGAACCGTACAGCCAAGGAAAGAACAAAATATCGTTTTTCCGTGTTGCCCCTTCGGCAACGCAATGGTTTAGCACGTCATAATCTTGCAACCGTTGGTTGAAGAAATGGCGAGTAAACCATGCCAAATTACTGGCTGACGTTGGGCTGCCCTCATGGACAAAATAGGTGCCTGGAATACAGTATTTGCTCCAAACATACGGGTAGTCTGAGGGAACAATTTCGTCGAAAACACGAGTGGAAATTGTCCATGTTCCTGCAACTGCGCTGAGTTTGTCTTTTTGACTGACACCCGATGCTAATGCTGCGCCAACGACATCAAAGAAGCCGCCAAATACAGGCGTTCCTTCCATAAGGCCTGATTCTTCAGCCGCTTGGCGAGTAACTGTCCCCGCAAGCTCTGCGGAATTGATAACAGGGGCGAGCTTATCATTCACCTCATCAATGCCGAAAAGTTGGCAAAGTTTAGGGTCATAACCCGATTGGATTTGGTTAAACAGCTGGCTACCTGAAATATTGGTTTCTTCACACGCAATTTGTTCAGTTAGGCGGTACCGAATATAGTCGTGTACCATCAAAATATGGCCCGTATCGCGGTAGTTATCGGGCTCGTTTTCTTTTAACCAACGCAGTAATGCGACAGGGTGTGAAGCCCACAGCTGCTGCAAACTCAGCGGATAAGCGTTGTCTGCGGTGCCATTTTGATGCCATTTATCGACAATGGCTTGGGCGCGTGAGTCCGAGGACACAATCCCTTTGCGAACAGGTTTACCCTGTTTATCTAATAAGTACAGGCCTTTACCGTGTGAGGAAAAACTGACGCCAGATATTTGGGATGCATTTAATCGGCTGTTTTTGATGGCATCGCGGATAACATGGCAAGAAGCTTGCCATAGTTCGTTCATATTCCGTTCGCTGAAGCCCGCCTCAGGGCTTTCGGTGGGAAAAGGGTGTTCAGCAACAGTAATTTCTTGGCCTTCAGGCGTGTAGATCCCCGCTTTAATGACTGTCCCACCGAGGTCAACACCCATAAAAAATGTGCTCATTTGGGGCTCCTTTACGCGTTGTTCCAACCCGCTTGCTGCATTTTATCTTCCATCCACTGACGCGCTTTAATAATTTCGACTAGTGGCTCATCGGCTTTTTCCGTCCACATTTCAATTAAGAAAGTACCACGGTAATTTAGACGTTTTAACAGCTTGAATAAACTCACAAAGTCGACGCAACCTTCACCAAATGGTACATCGCGAAATTGCCCTTTACAGGTGTCAGTGACAGCATAAGTATCTTTTAAATGAATAGCCGCGACATGTTCAATACCTTTTGTGAATTCTTGCTCTACATCATTACCCCAAGCTGTCAGGTTGCCGACATCTGGGTAAACGCTGAACCATGGTGAGCGAATTTTGTCGGATAATGCTTGCCATTTGCTAATGGAATTCATAAATGGTGTATCCATGATTTCCACCGCACACATTACTTGGGAAGCGGCTGCGATTTCACTGACCCATTGCATCCCTTTTTCAAAATTTGCAATGGTTTGGGCATCTTGCTCTTCATAGTAGACATCGTAGCCAGCCAACTGGATAGTGCGGATACCTAAGTCT
Organism: Providencia sp. PROV197; assembly: GCF_028479625.1. Taxonomy (NCBI): domain Bacteria; kingdom Pseudomonadati; phylum Pseudomonadota; class Gammaproteobacteria; order Enterobacterales; family Morganellaceae; genus Providencia; species Providencia sp. PROV197. Next base: position 118,001 of record NZ_JAMPNZ010000020.1, on the reverse strand, counting down.
TGAGCCAGTTTGATGGCTTTTTCCATTAAGGTATATGCCGTCAAGCGCGTGGCTTCATCATGGCTACCAAATGGGAAGCGACGATGACCAGATAAACACATACTTGGGATGCGAACGCCAGTGTCTTGCATGGCTTTGACGAGTGCTAAGCGCTCTGCTTGGCTCCAGTCTAATCGGGCAAGGCGCTCGTCAGTTTCATCCACCGACATTTCAACAAAATCAAATCCCGCGGCTTTGGCTATGGCTAACTTTTCTAACCAGCTGCTGTTTTTCGGTAAGGCTTTTTCATAAATTCCAATCGGATGCTTGCGCATAATAATCTCCCTGAAAAATTTAACTTTGTGACGATGCTTTATTGAGTTTTTGGTTACGGGTCATCGCACGTTTGGCGCTCCATTTTTCTTTAAAGAATTTGAACGCTAACGCCAAGATTAAGGTGATACCCCAAACCGCAAGGTTAAAGTGCAAGCTGATACCGAGCAGGCTTAAACCTGTAGCAATCACCTGCAAAACCAAGAGTGCACAGAACACACGGCTCACCTTACCAACTCCCCCGAATGGGTTGGTTCCGCCTAATACGATAGCAAGGATGGTCAGTAATAAATAAGAATCACCGTATCCCATACGCGCCGAGTTAAAGCGCGCCATCATAATCAGCCCTGCCAGCACACACAGCAGGCTCGAAATGGTGTAAATCGCTATCATCACACGGTCAGTTCGAATGCCACTGAACCACGTTGCGTTAATATTGCTGCCGCTCATGTAGATGTTTTTACCCAAGCGGGTACAGCCTAAGAACAGCGCCAATAAAACAGCGGTGACAATAAAGATAATCATGGCAATCGGTACACCAAAGACGGTATCAGAACCGATAGCGCGTACAATCGGTGGCATCCCACTGAGCGCCGCACCTTTGGTCAGGTATACGCCAATACCGCTGATGATGGTCATTGTCCCTAAAGTCACGAGGATAGGGTGGGCACCGATATGGGAAATCATTAACCCCGTTAAGCTACCGATAATCACGGCGATCACTGTGGCGCCCACTAAAGCTATCACGAGCCACATAATCTGCGTGCCCGTACCTGCATCGACGGGGAGATAGTTGATAAATACCCACGCCATAAACAACCCAGTTAAGTTGGCAGTACTGATGATCGCAAGGTTCAAGCCGCCGCTTAACATAGGCACGAACATGGCAAATGTCAGTAACCCCAACTCAGGGAGCTGGAAGGTAATACTCAAAAATGTATTTTGAGTGAAAAAGTGCCCTGGCATCGCGATACTGAAGGCCGCGATAGCCAGTACAAAGATTGAAAGCAGTCCGATAACAGAGCCATCAATTTTAAAAAAAGCTTGTTTTTTCATGGTGATATTCCTGTTAAACAAAACCTACGTCCGTCTCTTTGCGTTTCTTATAGTGGGTAATACAAATCGCAATGAGAATAACCATACCGATGACGATATTGACGAAGTAGTTTGAGACACCAATCAGGTTAAGGCCGTTTTTCAAGATACCGATGAGGAATACCCCCATCAGCGTACCAATAACGCTTCCGCGCCCACCAGATAAACTTGCTCCCCCTAACACGGCTGCCGCGAGTACATCTAACTCACCTCCCACGAGAGCACTTGGCACGACTTCGCTCATACGGTAGGTCTGCAACATGCCGCCAATGGCCGCCATTGCACCAAGATAACCGTATGCAAACAGGTAAATTACCCATACCCGAATCCCGATGCGAGATGCTGATTCTTGACTACCCCCCACTGCATACAGTTGGCGACCAATGTGGGTTTTGTTCATTAAAATCCAGGTTAAACAGGCGATCCCCAACATAACAACGAGTGGCAAGCCAATTTGGTAATATTCCCCGTCTACCTCGAAAGGTAAGATGGTCACAGGATCAACCCACCAATCAGGCAGGTCATAAATGCTGTGCCCGTTAGTTAGCCACATCAACATACCAAATAGCAGTGATTGCATACTGATGGTGATAATGATCGACACCACATTCAGCGAGTAGATTAAAATCGCGTTGATTAAGCCAAAAGTGATCCCGATGATAATCGCCAGCGTGATGCTTAATGCTGGGCTGGCAATAAAGCCTTGAAGTAGCCATGTCGCTATGACGTACTGCACCACAGAAGCCACGGCAGCGAAGGAAATATCAATCCCGCCGGTGACTAAGACAACAAATAACCCTAATGCAAAGATGCCTGTAACCGCATAGCTTTCACTGAGGTCGAGTAAGTTTTGGATCGTCAGAAATTGTGGGCTCATGGTGGTAAAGAAAATCACCATAATTAGGATGACCCACGTTAACCAACCTTCGACAGATTGGGGACGAAGTTTTTGCCAATTAGCCATTGATGATTTCCTCCAATTGCTGCTCATTGATGGAATCCGTCACAATCTCTTTAACGATAGAACCTTGTTTCATATGTAGAATTCGGTCACAGTTGTAATAAGCTTCGGAGGCTTCATCGGTAATTAATAAAATGGAAATCCCCACACCTGATAAGCGGTGGATTAGCTTGTAAATACTGTCTTTTGCACCAATATCGACCCCAACGGTTGGTGAATCTAAAATTAACACTTTAGGGCGTGTTAAAATCCATTTCGCCAGTACCACTTTTTGTTGGTTACCGCCCGATAACGTCGAAAGGGCGTTATTGGGGTCAGTGACTTTGATGTCTAAGTCGGCGATCCACTCTTGCACAATTTCTTGGCACTGTTTTTCATCGATTAAATGCAGTGGGGTTTTAAGGCGATCCAGAATCGAAATCACCATATTGTCCGCGATGGATTGCTGCAAAATCGCACCTAATGTCAGGCGGTCTTCAGAGACATAACCAATGCCGTGTTTAATCGCATCGGTATTGTTTTTTAACTTAACTGGCTTGCCTTCAATTTTCATTTCACCGCTATCGGGATGGGTGATCCCAAACAGCGATAAGGCGAGCTCAGTACGGCCAGAACCTAACAAACCACACAAACCCAGTACTTCACCGCGTTTTAAGTTCAGTGAAACATCGCTATATTGCCCCGCACGGCTTAAGTTTTTCAGCTCTAACACGGAACGGCGGTCTTCGGCATTATTTGGTGGCTTACGCTCATGGACGATGTCTAAGCCCGTCATGAGTTCAGTGATTTTACGGGTAGTGAGGCCTTCTGCTGGCCATGTGCCAATTTTTTGCCCATCACGGATAACCGTAATGCGGTCTGAAATTTCTTTCACTTCTTCCAAACGGTGGCTAACAAATACGACCGTAATACCTTTATTTTTTAAATAGTTAACTGTAGATAAAAGCTGGTTTACTTCGGTACGGGTTAAGGAAGCTGTTGGCTCATCCATAATCACCAGACGTGCGTCTGCGACTAATGCACGGCAAATTGCGACTTGCTGGCGCTGGGCGATGGGTAAAAACTGCACGGGCGTGTCTGGATTAATGGTAAAAGCGAGTTCGTTTAAGATCTCTAATGCTTTTTCGCGCAGTTGTTTTTGACGAAACCAACCAAAATAGCCTTTGAGATTCAGTTCAAATGCAATATTTTCCGCAACGGTTAAGTTCGGAAATAACGATAAATCTTGGTAGATAACTTGCACGCCCAATTCACGGGCTTTGTCTGGGGTAAGACGGTTGTAGCTTTTGCCGTCTATCTCAATTTTGCTACCGTCATCAGGGGCATAGACACCACTAATGGTTTTGATCAGTGTGCTCTTCCCACACCCATTCGTGCCCGCTAAGCAGTGCACTTCACCTTTGTTGAGCGTCAAATCGATATTGCGTAGCGCGCGGTGGCCGCCAAAGCTTTTTGAAAGGTCGCGCAAGGTAATGAGTGGATCGGATTTGTCAGCTTTTGAGGTGGTTGTCATAAGTACAATTCCTACTGCAAATAAATTGGTGTTGGCTTGTTCTTCATCATTCAAGCTGCCACGCTATTGGTGGCAACTCGAACGATTTGAAAACAGAAAATTTAAAATCTGGGTAAATCTTATTTTTTTGTTTTATATGACATTTTATAGAGGGTAATTACAGGCCGACTTCAACCAGTTTTTTGGTATTCTCAATATTCAGGTTAACTGGGTTATCGCTTAAAATTGTGTTGCCACTGACTTTAATTTCACCCATATCCCCGATTGAAACGCCATCTTTGATCGCTTCGCCATTCATCATTGCGGTCGCAACTTGAACGAAAACTTGCCCTGCCACTTTTGGATTGGAAATATAACCGCCATCAATTGCGCCTTTTTCCAGTAATTTGATGCCTTGGCCTGGGGTGAAAGTACCGAATACGCATGTTTCAGCATTTTTACGGCGTTTATCGATAGCACGACCCGCACCGATAGGGCCTTGTGAACCGAATGACATGATGCCTTTTAGGTCTTTATGTTTGGATAACAGGTCATTAGCGGTACGCATTGAGTCATCAACGGATTCAGCTACGCCGAAACGGTCATCGACCATTTGCATTTTCGGGTAGTTGGCTTTTTGGTAAGCGATGGCCGCATCTGCCCACTCATTTACCAGAGGAACGGTTAAGCTACCGACAAACATGGCGTATTTACCTTCTTCACCCATACAGGCAGCCATATCTCTCATATGGTTAGCGCCCATACTTTGGGTGTCGAGTAATTCGAAGTCCCAGTCTGCGTTCGTTTGGTTTGGTGATTCGTGGGTGATAACTTTGATACCCGCTTCTTGTGCACGTTTCAGTACAGGCTCAAGCACTTTTGCATCATTTGGCACGACACCGATAACATCCACTTTTTTTGCGATTAAATCTTCGATTGCACGAACTTGTTCTGCAGGATCAGCGGTTGTTGGACCAACTTGGAATGCATTCACACCGAGTTTTTTACCTTCTTCTGTGATCCCTTGTTCCATCACGTTAAACCAAGGAATACCACCGACTTTCACCACAACGCCCATGGTAAAGGGTTTTTGTGCTTTTTGAGATTCAGCCATCGCAACATTTGAAAACAGTGCAACGCTCATTAAACAAGGTAAAACTAGCTTCTTCATGTTCATAGTTGTATTCCTTAGTGTAGATGGATACTAAAATCGGCTATCTCATCAACGTAGGGTCAATGTTATTATCGAATTTAGGTATGCCTATAATTAAGTGCTTAGGAATTATGGGTACATAATATCCCTGCACTTTTTTAATACAGAAAATAAATTAACAATTATTATTTTACTTACATCACGGTTACGGACTTTTTATATTTTAATAAATTACTTATCGCACTCGATAATATTTAAATTCGGAAATTGTGTTTGAAAATTAGTATCATTAAGCTTATTGGTAATTAGCACATTAATATCATCAAATGTACAAACTTGGCTAAACGCATATTTTCCAAGCTTACTGTTATCGGCGAGCAAAACAGTATTCTCAGAAACCTGCAGCATAATATTTTTCAGTTTTGAGTTTATTTCGCTACCATCACGAATACCATTTTCAATATTAAAACCTTGGCACGATAAAAATAAGGTTTTAATTTGGAAGCTACGGATAATGCTTTCTGCAATCGGGCCATGAAAATCATCATGGCGTTCTGAATATTCACCGCCAATCCCAATAACACGTACTCGATCGCGGCACGCTAAGGCTTGGATAATTTTGACAGAATTCGTGACCACAGTGATATCAATGTCAGGGATCTGTCTTGCTAGAAACCAGCAAGTACTGCTGTTATCTAACATAATACAATCACCAGGCTGGATAAATTTCAGTGCAGCTTTGGAAATCTTCATTTTCGCATCGGGGTGCTCTTCAGTTCTTTTGCGAAAAGACTCTGCACCATCAACCATTTGACTGAGTTTGACTGAAGATGGCATCACATTGACCATCGGTATTTCTTCTTGGTCAATGGCGACAGCACCACCGAAGCTACGAATGATACGATTCTCGCGCTCCAGTACCGTTAAATCACGGCGAATAGTTTCTTGGGAAACCAGACATAACTGAGCTAATTCACGCACTAACGCCGAACCATTTTGAGCAACATGGGAACAAATTAATTTATGGCGTTCGGCTTGTAACATTTTTAGCTCCTATTCTTTCCACGATATTTATTCTGCCTGCGTTACTTTTTTTTTGTCGTGACTAGATTCAAGTAATCCCTTTTTGAAAAAAACAAAGCATTTTAAAGTGATCTTTATTTCAGTATTTGAAATGCAGGGAGTTTCGTTACATTCAATTTGTGATTTGAATCTCATTATTTGCGTTATCTTTCGGTGTAATCCATGAGAAACAAAAAAAAATGGGCTAACTCAGTCACTTTTCCACATATGAAATTTGACTAAATGCGACCAATTACGACCGAGTATGACCGAGTAAGCCTGATTTGTTGCGAGTTTGTAAATGTGGCTGCTTTTTAAATCAGCAGAATCTGTTTACCTTAATAGGTAGAGACAGGTTATCAACACACAAAACACACCCAGAGAATAAATTTTTGTTGTTGATATTTAAGCAAATTTTATAGCTAGGGGATTATTATGTTAGAGAAACTCAAACAACAAGTCTTTGAAGCGAACCTTGCTTTACCAAAGCACAACTTAGTGACGTTCACATGGGGGAACGTGAGTGGCGTTGATCGTGACGCAGGGTTAATGGTGATTAAGCCATCTGGCGTGGATTATGAAACCATGCAGGCTGAAGACATGGTCGTCGTTTCATTAGAAACGGGGAAAGTGCTCGAAGGGAAATACCGCCCTTCTTCTGACACAGACACACATTTGGCGCTTTATAAGGCATTCCCAGAAATTGGTGGCATTGTGCATACTCACTCGCGCCACGCAACTATTTGGGCACAAGCAGGGCAACCATTAAGCGCGTTAGGCACCACACACGCTGACTATTTTTATGGTGAAATTCCGTGCACGCGTTTAATGACTGAAAGCGAAATTGCCGGTGATTATGAAAGGGAAACGGGCAACGTCATCATTGAAACCTTTAGAGAAAAAGGCATTACAGCAAAAGATGTTCCTGCGGTACTAGTCAATAGCCACGGCCCGTTTGCATGGGGAACGAACCCTGATAACGCCGTGCATAATGCGGTCGTTCTGGAGGAAATTGCCTATATGAATTTATTTACTCGTCAATTACAGCCTGCGGTAGGGGCAATGCAGCAAGAATTGTTAGATAAGCATTATTTACGTAAGCACGGCAAAAATGCGTATTATGGTCAAAAGTAAATTTTCAATAATTCATATTTAATAGAATAGTTAATGATGATCTTGAGTATTTAATCATTATCGTTATTTTTTAAATAAAATAGCCACAAAGAACGATTCAGTGTGGCTATTTTGTCATTTTGTGAAAATGAAATTCCCTAGCGTTTAATCAGCTAAATTAATCAACTCTAATTTTTTAAAATAAAAATTAATCTAAATAAATAGATTTTAATTTTTTGATATCGTTATCGGTAAATTTAAGCTCATTTTTAATATAAGCTTCAACTGAGCCTGAGATTTCTTCCATTGCATTAAAGACTTCAATAATAAACGCCTCTTTGGTATCAATTAATGAAAGTAAATAATCCAAAACATTTTGGTCTTGTGTGATCTTTCGATAACCTGCCATTTTAATTTCATTGCGCGCAAGCCGATTAAAATGGGTCACCATGTAGTCTTGCACAATGGTTTCTTTGGGCACGCCTAACATTGAAAGAATCAACAACGCGCCATAACCTGTTCGGTCTTTGCCGCCTCTACAGTGTTGAATACTCGGGCTATTATGCTCATCAAGCAACACCTTAACCATTTGGTGGAAAGCAACTTTGGATTTCTCGCTGACAACAAATTGGCGATATTGCTCCAATATTTGCAACCCATCCCCGTTAACCATTTCTTTGGGAATATGGTGGATAACGCTCTCAATCAACGCTTTGTCTTCATTATCTGGCGAGGCCGCAAACTGCGCGGCAAGTTCTGCGGTTTGTGCTGTTGCATCTAAATGATAAGTTTTATCTTCACCAATATGGCAGTTGGGAAATTTATTGATTTCATTCTGGGTTCGATAATCAATAATACTTTTAATGCCGAGGTGAGAAATATAGTTTTTTGCCTGCTCACTTAAATTAAACAGGTGATTAGAGCGGTATAACATCCCCCATTTGACCTGCTTCCCTTCCGTTGTGGTATATCCCCCAAAGTCACGAAAGTTATTTAACCCTTCAATGGGTAAGGTTCGTTCAGCAAACAGTTGGCACCCACTTTCGGTTTGCAAGATAAAATAAATACGTTGTTTGGCATTAAAAGGGTCGTGCACAGTCAGTGCACTTTCCAGTTTATCGGTAATAAAATTTTCGGGGCGAATTTGTGTATTCGCCTCATCAGTCCAATATAAAGCCGCTGGTGAGCTGGGTATTTCACTGAATTTAATTTCCAGCGTGGACGCGTTAATTCGATTTACTGCGATTTCCATATATTTTCCTTAATCATCCTAAAATTCCAAACATAGAACACACCACGCCGAGAACCATAATGGCCACAATCAATGCAACTGTGTGTTTCCCCTGTAACCGACGGACTAGGAAGAAAATACCGAGTGCAAACAGTAGGGTAAGTAAGTTAGGGATAACTTTGTCAAACATCTCTTGCACTTTGATGGATTGCTCACCCACGGCAATAGTTAGCGGGGTGGAGAGTTTGACGGTAGTCGCTATCAAGGAGCCTAGGACCATCACCCCGACGACGTTCGCTATATTGGTAATACGTTGAATAATATTTGATTTTTTCGATTGCTCGATTAAATCAACCCCTTTGTTATACCCGTAATGAATAAAGAAATATTTGGTACCGATGTTGACGATGTTAAACAGTAGGAACATCAGTATCGGGCCGATAATATTACCTTGAAGTGCAAAGGCCGCACCGATACTTCCGCAGATTGGCAACCACGTAAATTTTAATAAACTGTCTCCAAGCCCTGCAAAAGGCCCCATAAGACCAGCCTTCACGGAAACAACGGCCTCTTTTTCTTCTTCAGTGGTTTTTTCTTCTAATGCCGCGGTCACACCGAGGATCAGTGCCCCCGCGTTTATTTGAGTATTAAAGAATTCAAAGTGGCGTTGCATCGCTTTAATACGTGTTTCTTGGTCGGCTTTTTCATACAGCTTATCGAGTACTGGCACCATGCAATGGGCAAAACCAATGGTTTGCAGCTTTTCATAGTTATAGGAAAATGACATGGTCTGAATTCGCCAAAACATCCCATTTAACTCTTTTTTCGTGAGTTTTTTCTGTTCAGAAGCCGTATCTGAAACAGTATCGGTAGTGATATCGGTCATAGGTCGTACTCCTCTTCTTCATTTTTCTGGGAGGTTTGAGTTGTTTTTTCTTCTGGTGCTTGGCGCATGCCATTAGCGAACGCCATGTCATACAGGACGGCGAAAGCCAGGGCGATAAAAGTAATTGGAATGATTGGCAGTTTTAAATAGGTGGTGAGCATGAATCCGAGTAGGAAAAAGAACCACATTCTGCCTTTGAGTAACATCAATAACAGGATACAAATACCGACGGCTGGGATCAGTTTAGAAGCCACGCCCATACCCGTTAGGATACTTTCTGGAACGGCATTTAAGATACTGTTGACTAAGTCACTACCGAAGTAGACGGCGATAAAACATGGAACTGCCCGAATGAAAAACCACAATGGTGTTGAAAAATAATGGACTTTCGTTAAACCGCTATAGTTACCATCGAGTATCGATTTACTGGCCCAGACGTTTAAGAAACTGGCAAACGAGCGCCAAATGATCAGTAATTGCTGACATAAAATGGAGACAGGAACGGCGAGGGCAATACCTGCTGCAATCCCACCATTTGAAGCGATACCCAGCGCAACACCAATAATTGAACCAGCAATAATATCAGGTGCAGAATATGCGCCCACATTACCAATACCCATCCACATTAACTCTAATGTGGCACTGATCGCTAACCCTTGAACCATATCGCCCATAATAATACCAGCGACAGTACCCGTTAATAGTGGGCGTCGGAGCATTTGTGGACCAACATCATCCAGCGAACAAATCCCCGCCCAAATTGCGATTAAAATGGCCTCAACCAACATAATAGGCTCCTTGCTTATTATTCAAAATAAGCATAATTAAATGAATTAATTGAGTAATGTTTTCAATTCAACAATCGGGTCTTTTGGCACCATCTGAATTTCAACGGCCACGTTATTGTTGATTAATGACTTAAAGGCTTGTTCTTCTTCAGGTGTCACTGCAACGGCGCGGGATAAATTGCGGCGTCCTTCTTGCATTCGCATTCCGCCCACATTGAGTTTTTCAAGTTTTAAGCCATTCTCAACCAGCTTGTTCACATCGACGCTGTTGGTGAAAAGCAGCATGGTGCGGCGTTTGATTTCAGCTTTTTTTAATACCTCGATAAATTTGTCAACGCCAAAAACGACCACTTTCAAATCAGGTGGTGCAGCCATGGTGAGAACAGATTGCTGTACGCTATCATTGGCAACTTTGTCATTCACGATAATGACTTGTTCAATATCGAAGTTTTTTACCCACGTGGTAATCACTTGTCCGTGGATCAGTCGGTCATCTATACGAGCAACATTAATTGGCATGGTTTACTCCTAAAGTTCGGTTTCATCTTGAATTACAGGTTTAAGTTGTTCACCTACATTAATGCAGCTGTCTGGGAACACGTCATTGATAACTTGATGAATTTCATGTAAAGGCAAATCGCGATTACTTAAAATCTCAAGGAAAGTAGGGACGTTGATCCCGCAATACAGCGCAACATCATTTTGTGTTAACACCAGTTCGCTGGCTAAGTTGCACGGTGAACCACCGAGCAGGTCAACTAAAATGAGCACACCATTGCCTTGGTTGATTCGCTGATAGGTATCGAATAATTGCTTTTTGACCTCATTAATATTGCTTTCTCTTTGGATGGATATCACGCTGATATCTTCCTGAGTGCCAATTAACATTTCTGCACACTCCAGTAGCCCTTGTGCAAAAGGGCCATGGCTTGCCAGTATGATGGGTAGTTGAGAGCTCATTTTTTCCCCTTTATATCTTGCTTTTTATTTTAGTAATAAAGTTACTTTTATATATTTATTTTTAAGTAACAATATCACAAAAAAGAGGAATGAAAAGGATTAGCCAGCAAGAAAGGGTCAGTTTTGTGAGCGAGATCGAAGTGGCGATATCGAGCCACCTCGAGAAGATGAAGAAGAGAAATAAAAATTAATTGTTGCTATTTAAGCGTGAGAAACGCTCTGCACGGGTGCTAATTTGCTTTTGGATACGCTCATCATACTGATTAATAAACAAGTTAGTAATCAACATATTAATGACAGTCAGCTGTGAAATTTTTGAGCGAATAGGGATAATCCGCGAGATATTTTCGGTTGATGTGGTATGTAAAATGGTTTCTGCCAAGGAAGAGACTGAGCTTTGCCCCATCTTAGTTATGGCGATAGTTGGCACCTGTAATTCACGGGCTAATGTGAGTAACTTAATGCACTCGTGGTTTTCACCTGAATGGGAAATCACAATCACCAAGTCATTTTTATCTAATGTATTCACGATGCTAAATTGAATACTGTAGTCGAGGTGGCAATTCACGTCTTTTTTAATTTTAATGAGTTGATATTCAAACTCTTTTGCAACTAATCCACTGCTGCCTGCGCCGTAAATAACTATTTTTTTACTTTTGCTAATCAGCGCATTAGCCTGTGCAAATGCATTAAGATTCACTAAAGCACAGGTTTCTTCTATCGATGACTTTTCGATTTGGCTGACTTTAAAATTCACCGTTTCCATCGAATCATTAATATCAATATCTTCTTGTAGCAGCGTGCCGTATGATTTGTTGTTTATCGATGAAATTAAATCAATTTTTAGCTCGCTAAAGCCTTGGTAACCAAGCTTATGGCACAGGCGCAAAATAGTGGTAGTGCTGACTTTGTTTTCTTGTGCCAAAGATTGAATGCTAATACTTTGCATGTTTTTTTTATTAGCAATAATGTATTCAGCGACCTGCTTTTCCTTGGTTGATAGGCTGTCTCTGGCTTCCCTAAGTTTTAGATCTATCATCGTTCACCTTGCTAATAAATTGAAAATCGTTATCTCAGCGTGATCCTACCATATCTTAAAAATAGCGAAATGATGACTTTTCTTTATTGTGCGCAAGTGAATAACAATGGGTGATTATTTACATTTAGGAGAAAAATAATGAAAGGGTCCCTATTGCTTCACAACAGCAAAACAATAGGGATGGACTTGATATTAAAGTGTGACACCCATTTTGAAAATGGCTAATTCACGAAAATCGTTGATTTCATTTTTGGTTTGTTCGCCATTGACGATTTTTACCACATGCTGAATAAAATCAGCCAGTAATTGATCCATGGATTTACCGTTTAACAGTGCGCCTGCGTTAAAGTCAATCCAGTGGGGTTTTTTCGCCGCTAACTCATTGTTTGTCGCAATCTTTAACGTTGGTACGAAACCGCCATACGGCGTTCCACGACCAGTGGTGAATAACACCATATGGCAGCCTGCAGCACCCAATGCACTGGTTGCAATGGCATCGTTACCTGGTGCGCTCAATAAGTTGAAGCCAGGTGTTGTCAGGCGTTCACCATATTTTAAGACGTCCATTACTTGGCTGGTTCCCGCTTTTTGCGTGCAACCAAGGGATTTTTCTTCAAGGGTTGAAATACCACCTGCTTTATTACCTGGTGATGGGTTTTCATAAATAGGTTGGTCATGGGCGATAAAATACTGTTTGAAATCGTTGATCATTTCGACCGTTTTTTCGAAGGTTTTCTCGTCATGGCAGTGGTTCATTAAAATTTGTTCTGCGCCAAACATTTCAGGTACTTCCGTCAATACAGTCGTCCCATTATGGCTCACTAAAAAGTCAGAAAAACAGCCTAATAGCGGGTTTGCAGTGATCCCCGATAGCCCATCGGAGCCGCCACATTCGAGGCCAAATTTCACTTCACTGAGTTTGCCTGCAACACGTTTATCTTGCCTAACAATTTGATATAACTCATTAAGATGCTCAACGCCTGCTTCAATTTCATCTTCTAATTGTTGGCACACCATAAACTTAACGCGGCCTGCATCAAATTCACCGAGGGTCTCTTTAAAGGCTGCAACTTGGTTATTTTCGCAACCAAGTCCAATCACTAATACGCCCCCTGCGTTAGGGTGCTTGACCATATCTTGCAAAATTGTACGGGTGGTTAAGTGGTCATCCCCCAATTGGGAGCAGCCTAAGGTATGGTTGTATAAATACACTCCATCAATATCATCAGGGTTGCCATTTTGTTTTTGGAATCGCTCGATCATTTTGCGGGCGAGGGCATTGACACAACCCACCGTTGGGATCACCCAGATCTCATTGCGAATCGCTACTTCGCCATTGGCTCGGCGATAGAGTCGGACATCAGGATCAGCCACGGTTGCAGAAATTGCATTATGCTCAGGGTGATATTCATAATCATTTAATGCGCTAAGATTGGTCGCGGTATTATGGGTGTGCACATGCTCCCCAATGCTAATGTCTACGGTGGCGTGGCCTATTGGCGCCCCATATTTCATGACATTTTTGCCTGTTTTAATGGCGGTTAAGGCAATTTTATGGCCGCGGCTCACATCTTCTTTCAATGTAATCGATTGATCTTCAATCGTGAATGTATCCCCAGCGAACCTATCGATTAGTGTGACGGCGACATTGTCATTAGTGTGTATTTTAATTATTTCTTTTTGCATGTTTTGCTCCCTGAGCGGTACATCGGACTGAAAAGATCAGTAGGGTGACTATCTTCAATTTTGCTGCCTAATTTTCATGCATTATACGATCTGGTTTATAACTTTGAAAGGTGTTATACCAATTTTGTGGTGAAATTATTTCTTGGCCATATTCTTGCTTCCCCATCATTGAGTTATTTCGTTATACTAAAGCCATAAAAGCATTGCCGAGTTAGGCCATACTGCAAAAGGAGAAAATCATGAGCTCAGCTGAGAGCGAACCGCGCCTGTACCAGCAAGTGGCTGCACTGGTTAAAGAACGTATTGAAAATGATGAGTACCCTGTTGGCACTAAACTACCCGCAGAAAGGCTATTGGCAGACGAAATGAATGTCAGTCGCACAGTGATCCGCGAAGCTATTATCATGTTAGAGGTGGAAGGATATGTGGATGTTAGGAAAGGCTCTGGTATACATGTTATCAGCAATCGGTCTAATAACTCTGTCAATACTGAGGGCGGCTTGGAGTTTAGCCGCTGTGGGCCGTTTGAATTATTGCAAGCAAGGCAGTTGATCGAAAGCCATATTGCGGAGTTTGCAGCGACTCAAGCCACCAAAGAAGATATTTTAAAACTGCTTGAAATTCAAAAGAATGCGCGTAAAGAGGACCGTTTTCGTGACTCAGCGTGGGATCTGGCATTTCATATGCAAATTGCGGCTTCGACCCATAACAGCGCGATGGTGGTGATTGTCGAACAAATGTGGAGCCAGCGGTTACTTAACCCGTATTGGTTAAAACTACATGAGCACATCGATAACCGCTCTATTGAAAGTTGGTGTGATGAGCACGACCAAATCTTACAAGCGTTAGCCCGTCGAGATCCAAAAGGCGCAAGGCAAGCCATGTGGCAGCATTTGGAAAATACCAAAAAGATGCTATTCAACGCCACTAGTGATGACTTTGAATTTACCATGGATCGCTATTTCTTTGCGGATAGCCCACCCGTTGACCAAAGCGACTAGCTAGTCTTCATCATCCTCTGAAATTTGCTTTAATGCGGGAAGGTTGACTAAGACAATTTTCCCGTATTTTGCATCAATCCAGCCTAATTTTTCCCATGCTACCAAGCGCTTATTGATAGTTTGGCGAGTGGTATTAATAATGGTCGCAAGGTCATCTTGAGTAAGGTATAGACTCAACTGAGTGCCTTTTTCATGGGGTTCTCCATATCCTTCCGCTAAACTCAGGAGGCGCTTTGCAAGCCTCGCCGAAACAGAAAGTAGGGCGCTGTCATTGATAATGGTGAACGCATTGCGGATTACTTTACAGAGCAGAATATTCAAAAACTGATAGAAAACAGGGTGTTTTTCCAAGATCAGAGAAAGATCTTTTGGGGAAATGGTCAGCAAGATTGTTGGGCTAATGGCTTTTGCATCGTGGGTACGCGCCGATTTATCTAACATCGCAATTTCACCAAACCAGTTGCCTGGGGACAGGTAGCGAAACACACATTCACGTCCATCGGTGGAGATCGAACTGACTTTTACTGAACCTTGGATGACCGCATACAACCCACGAGCGGGGTCGCCTTGGTAATGAACCATCTCACTATCATTATAAAAACGCAGTGTAGCGCACTCCATTAGCGCACTAATCAAATAGTTTGGTAAGTTACTGAACCAGCTATTGGTTTGTAAAACGTCTAGTACATCATCATGCGTCATAACTAACTGACTGTTTTGTACAACAATGTTCATTTGAATGCTCCCTGCATGAATCGCTAACTTTATCATGGCATTGGGTGGGGTTATGTTCAATCATGAACAACAGCAACAGGTAATTCAATGGGTTTGATCTAAAAATAGAAAATCCCGAGCCACCAAAGATGACTCGGGGGAGCTCACATCAATCGAAATTAATCTTCAAATTTCTTTTCGATGCCGAGTTTTTTTAATGTGAGGATTAATAGGCCCCCGATAAAGGCGACTAAGGCAATGAAATATAAGCCAGCTCGTGCGGATTCAAAGGTGGTTTCTGCCCAGACCCTTAAGTTTGGTGCCACAAAACCGCCTAAGTTACCTACCGAGTTAATTAAAGCGATACCCGATGCCGCTGCCGTTCCGCCTAAATAAGCCGATGGGAAGCTCCAGTACAACGGTTGCATCGCTAAGTGACCCGCAGCAGCCACACACAATGCAATGATGGCAATCACTGGGATGCTATCGAACAAGCCAGATACAGCAATCCCCGCAGCGCCTAACATAAAGGTAATTGCAGCCACTTTACGGCGTTCTTTTAAACGCTCAGAAATACGGGGTACATAATACACTGCGATAGCGGCACATAATGGTGGAATTGCTGTCACAAAGCCGACCAACACACCCACTTTGCTACCTAGCAAGGTTGCGATTTGTGTTGGTAAGAAGAAGTAAATGCCGTATCCACAGACCTGAACAGTGAACCAAATCAAGCACAGGTACAGAACGCGCATGTCTAGCAGGGCACTCAGCGCACCTTTCGGGCTGTGGCCTTTTTTCGCGTCTTCTTCTAGTGCAAGTTTTGAAGCAAGGGCATTTTTTTCATCATCTGTCAGCCATTTTGCTTTTTCTGGGCGGTCATCAAGGTAGAAGAATACCCATATCCCGACAAGAGAAGCTAATAAACCTTCCACAACAAACATCAATTGCCAGCCGTATAATCCGAAAGCAAAGGATGAGCCCTCCAAAGCAAGCAATGAGCCTGATAATGGGCCACCAATAATAAATGCTAATGGCGCACCAAACAGGAAGTAGCCAGTGACTCGAGCACGGATATTTTGTGGGAACCAGAAGGTTAAATATAAAATAACCCCAGGGAAGAAGCCTGCTTCACTCACACCGAGTAAAAAACGCAAAACAATAAACGTGGTTTCATCATGGGCAAACATCATTGCTGCAGAGATTAACCCCCACGTGACCATGATGCGTGATAACCAAACTCGCGCCCCAATGCGGTATAACAAGATATTACTCGGTACTTCAAACAATGCGTAACCGATAAAGAAAATCCCTGCGCCGAATGCATAAGCGGCGTCGCTTAACCCTGTTGTTAGCTGAAACTCTTGTTTAGCAAAGCCAATATTTGAGCGATCTAAGTAAGCTAATATGAACATTAATACCACCATTGGTATTATTTTTCGTATCGCTTTGCTGGTCGCTGATGATAAGTGGTCAATATTGGTGGACATGGTTCACCCCAGTATTTTTTATAAGGTAATGATGTTATCTATTCATTTTTATTACGTGTTTAGCCCACCACTGAGAAATCAGCAGAGTAGAGTATAGAGCTATTAAATAGGTAATTTAAATGAATAATTCTTGTTATATATTTCCCTTTCCTTTGCTGTGAATAATTAAAATATCAGGAAAGGGATTTTTATTATTTCACGTTAAATTTTGCTAATGCTTCTGGTTTTAACGTTGTTCCTGCGCCTGGTGCGGTTGGGGTGCTGTACACACCATCAACCACTTCCACGGGATCAACAAAGCAGTCCAGTGTCCATGGAATAAATTCCAATAATGAACAGGCAGGGTGCGCCATCACGAGATGCAACTGTGCTTGCATCATATCGCCATGGTGCGGAGTGACTGGCAGGTTAAATGCCATACCTAAGTCGGCAATTTCCCATACTGCGGTTAAACCACCACAACGAGTTGCATCGGGTTGTAAGTAGTCAACAGCGCCAGCGAGTACAAATTCTTTAAATGAATCATTGTGATACAGTAATTCACCTAAAGCGATTGGCGTATCCATATAAGCGGCTAATTGCTTATGGCTCGCCACATCATCGTGCCACAGTGGTTCTTCAAACCATTTGATATTGAAATCATTTAAACGGTGGCCATATTGTTTGGCGATGCTGATATCCCATTTACCATTTGCATCAACCATTAAGTCAATATCGTCGCCGATTGCGTTGCGAACAGCTTCGATACGTTGTAAATCTTCGCGTGGATCAGGTTTACCAATCTTCATTTTTATCGCTTTAAAGCCTTCTTCGAAGATCATTTTTTTACAGTCATCGACAAGGTCGTCTTGGCTGCGAACTAACCAGCCGCAGTCGGTATTGTATGCATTGACTTTATTATGTTTAGAACCACCAAATAATTGCCACAGAGGTTGCTGCGCGGCTTTGGCTTTTAAATCCCACAGTGCGATATCAATGGCGGAGATAGCCATTTGCATTAAACCACCACGTCCCACCCAAATATTGGTTGAGCTACGAGTAAGTTTACGGTGCAAATAACGCACTTCGTTCGGGTCTTCACCCAGTAACATTGGGCCAAAAACATCTTCAATAATGGTGGTAATTAAACGGTCTGTTGTAATATCTGCATGTGTGCCAGTGTGGCCATAGCCCACTAAACCGCACTCTGTTTTAATCATCACACCAGGCATCCCCCAGTGGGTAATGCTGTGGGTTGAATCGCCAATCAGGTCATTAGTGACCGGAACGTGCATGATAAAGGTGCTAATTTCTTTTATTTTCATTGCTATTCCCAAGTGTTGAAAAGTACTTGAAAGTCAATCTAGCAGTGAGAATTGGAATTAACTGTCAAATGATTTACAGATTGTGCCAATGCCGCGTTTTTAAATGATAAATATGAGCTAGATCTCTTTATTTTGTATGATAACTCATAAAAAAAACTTAAAATTGGTATAACAACTTTATTTGGAACACTGAATTTTGAAAAGGAAAGTTTGAAAAGTGAATAACAATGTCACTAATTTATTGTTTTTAATTAAAAATAAAAATTTTTATCAAAGTATAGGGTTACTTATTGAGTAGGTTTAGAATAATTACGGTAAAATTCAGCGGATGATGGATAACAAATGTGTAAACGATTTTTTTTGCTGTTTTGCGTGTTATTTGTAAATTCAATTTCTCAATCGTTAGCGGTTGAGATAAGCAATACCGACGATTGGAAGCTTGCAGATATTCCGCCTAAATTAGTACAAACGAAAGAAAATGAAATTATTTTTTCGCTCATAGCAGGTGAAATGAGAGCAGTCGCTGAGTTAAATGCAGACCATGGTTTTTACGCTTATTCCCCTGCAGGGGACTATTGTGCGCTGCAATTCGGCAATGATTATGCCTTTGTTAAAACTAGCTCTTTTGCGAATAAAAAGCCGCGTTATGCACCAGATGCAGACCGACTCAATGATTTGCAAAACCCGATTTATGATTATTTGGTCACGCATCAAAAAACCCCAGTTTACCGAACAACCGACAGCAATAGCCCACAAATAGCTTCTTTGTGGGATAATTTGCGCTACCCTATTTTGGCTCGCATGATTAAAACCGATAAAGCGGGTGAGAAGACGGCATGGTTAACTATTCGCCTTGGAGATCGTTTAGGGTATGTGCGTTTACAGGATGTCGCATTGGATAAAGGTATTCCTATCTTAACGTATCACCATATTTTGCAAGATAGCGAAAATAAACACTTTCGCCACACCTCGACGACGACATCGGCTAAGGCATTCAGTGAGCAAATGAATTACCTGAAAAATGCAGGTTACCAAACGTTGTCCCTAGAAGATGTGGAAGATTATTTAAATCAAACGGCCAATCTGCCAGGCAAAGCCGTGGTACTCACCTTTGATGATGGTTTGAAGTCGGTTTACCGCTATGCGCTGCCTATTTTAAGGCATAACCAGCAGCAAGCGACGTTATTTGTGATTTCTTCACGGATTAAAACACAGCCGCAAAAGTGGTCGGCTGACTCATTACAATTTATGAGTAAACAAGAAATTAAAGATAGCCAAGATGTATTTAACATTCAGTCCCACACACATTTTTTGCACCGTTTGGATAATCACAACTCTCCCATTTTATTTAGCCGAAAAGAACATACGATTATGTTGGATTTTAAACGATCGATGAAGATTTTGAGCCACTTCGAGCCAGATCAACGTTATTTAGCTTACCCGTTTGGTGGCTATAACGCATCGGCGATGGAAGCGGCGAAAGAGGCTGGGTTACATCTCGCGGTGACGACGATACAAGGAAAAGTGAAGCTGGGGGATAACCCATTTGCCTTAAAACGCTTATATGCGTTTCGTACCGATCCACTGGATAAATTTGCCCAAATGGTAGGTAACAGCGAACAAAACGTTGTAAACCAAAATATTATTGTTGATAAGTAGCCAGCTCTTCGTAACGCACTGAGTTTTATGCTCTGAAAACTCAGTGCTCATCGAGCTGTTTGCCTGACCCCATCTCTTTTAAGAAACGCTGCTGATACACAAACAATTCTTTGGCACTAATACAGTGGTAATCCATTGAAAACTGCTTTGCGGTTTGCTCAATAATTTTTGCCAAAGCAGGGTAATGGCGATGATTCCAGTTGGGAAATAAGTGGTGAGTCAGATGAAGGTTTAGCCCGCCTAGCCAATAGGTTAGCCAGCGTGGTGTGGTTTGCCAGTCATAAGTGGTTGAAAATGTGTGGGTATAAAAACCATGAGGCATGTTTCCTTCTTTAGGCGGGGTATAGAAGGTGGCTTTTGCCCAATGGGTGCCGAGTATTAGTACAACAAATATTAATGATGCAAACATTTGGCTGAGTACGTAGGTCAAGAGCAGCGTGCCAAGGCTGATATCGTGCAAAACGATTGCGGGGATCACAATGGCCATCACCAAATGCAGTAATTTTGCCATGATAAACGCCAATATACCTTGCTGCCCTTGATGACGCATATGGGGCGCTACGCGGGTAAAGTGAAACCTGTCCATCCAATCAAAAAACCAAATGAGTGCAGGGAATGTCATTGCTGCAATCAATGGCCAATACAGGTGTTGGGCTCGCATAAAAGGATACCAACGTTGGTAAGGGGTTTGGCGTAAAACAAAATTCTCTTCAATATCCAAATCGTAATGGCGAATATTGGTATGAGCATGGTGAAAAATAATATGCCGCACGCGCCAACACTCAGGGTCTAAGCCAAGGGGAATGGTGATCCAAAAGTTGAGCCAATAATTGGCTTTGGCGTGTTTAAAAATCGCATTGTGTGAGGCGTCGTGTACTAAATTAATGGCCAATAATAAAGCGAAGCAGACAAAACAGGGGTAAAAAACAAAAAAGGCCCAAGGTGTATCGAGTAACAGTGCCGCAAAATAACTGCCTAAACAGCACAATACCAACACGGCGCTTTTGGCATAAAAACGTCCGTCAGCAAATCGATGATCGGCATTATCATGCAAATATTGTTTAGCCGCTTTATTCAAGGCTTTTTGGAAGTCTTGATCATGGCGGTGCTGGTAACTGAGTGGCCTAAGTGGTTTAAGCGACATTCGCCACCACTATCGGTTTTCGGCCAAACCCAACTAACATCAATAAGCTGTGCAACCACAACGCACTGGTAAAAATGACCCAGAAGGCTGTCGTCCATTTCCAAATAAATACCACACAAATCAGTAGTAAGCAGGCGATAAAAAACCAGCTCATTAACCCTGATTTTCGCCCATCAGAAATCCCTGATAATGCCACGGTTCCTAGTGCCAAAAGCACAAATAAAACGACTTGTTGCAGCGTAGTGCCTTGGTAGCCATAACCGTAAAGGTAGACATAGCCGATAACTAGGGAGAATAAGAGTAATGTTCCCATTACTAAGGCAACTTGGTTTACGCGAAATAGCGGCGTTGGTTTTTGTGCGGGTTTACTGGCAC
Source organism: Providencia sp. PROV197 (assembly GCF_028479625.1). Lineage (NCBI taxonomy): Bacteria > Pseudomonadati > Pseudomonadota > Gammaproteobacteria > Enterobacterales > Morganellaceae > Providencia > Providencia sp. PROV197. The sequence goes on along the minus strand of NZ_JAMPNZ010000020.1, from coordinate 96,536 downwards.
GTTTAATCATCCGCCAGAAAGGTAAGTTACTGTCAATAAAGGGGTTTTCAGAGGCTGGAGTACCTTTAATACCAAAATGATGTTCAGTTTCAGGGAGTTTGGCAAACGTACCGAACAGCTTATCCCAAAAAATAAAGCTTCCTGCAAAGTTGCGATTGGAATAATGCCCTTCTTTGACGTGATGAACGCGGTGGTGCTGCGGCGTCACCATAAATTTCTCTAACCAACCCAAGCGCGGGATCAGGGCGCTGTGGTTAAAGAACTGAATGGTATAGTGCAAAATCGACACAGTAAGGAAAACCTCAAGCGGAATGCCCATTAACGCTAATAACATAAAGAAGGGGATTGATGTGAGTGATGAATACCACGAATTTCTCACCCCTAACGACAAGTTATAATGCTCCCCTTGATGATGCACAACGTGTACTGCCCAGAGTATTCTATAAGTATGGTGCAATCGGTGGAGCCAATAGAAGCCGAAGTCCCACGCTAAGATTGTAAAAACCCAAACTAAAATTGTTGGCCAGTTTTCAACAAGGTTGAAAGAGTAGTGAGTGACCACAAACCCATAGCAAAAAATCTCTAACCCTCTAAATAACCACAACATAATATGGCCAGAGTTCAGGTTGAACACCAATTCTTGCCAGCTTACCGTACCCTTTTGTGTTTTGGCGATCACTAAGCCTTCTGCGACGACGATCGCTAACATAAAAATAATGGGAAAGGTTAATTCATTCATGAGCGTTTTCTCTCTAAGCGGTATTTTGCAGCGTGGACAACCCACAGCGCGCAACAAGCCGTTACTGCTCCAGTGACAACATCAATAAACAAGTGGCGTTTTAACACCAATACGGACACGCAGATAGCGGCGGCCCATAAACAATAAGTTAATGTGCGAAATTTATATTTTACTGACCATAATGCATTCAGTACCACAAGAGTCAATGAGACATGTAGAGAAGGTAATAAATTTTGTGGGCTATCGATATCGATCAATGCCGATAATGCATGACCAGAAAATGTTGTTAAATCATATTCATGGTACAGCATCGTAGTGGGATACAGTAAATAAACTGCGCCAGAAACCAACGCACACAATTGCATGGCGAACATTAATAAACGGGCGCGCTCAATGGGGCTGCAAAAATAGCCTAGTGGAATAAATAAAAAGAACGACAGATAAAACCAAACTGCATGTGGGGAGAATGGCACGATGTTATCAACGGCACTTGGGCTTAAGATATTGGCATTCTCAACAATTTGCCCTGTGTAGTTGTACACAATGCCAACGGTTCCCCAGCCAATCAAACAATAGGTTAAGCGCTGGAATAAGACGTTGCTTGTCATTGCGGTTCCTTGCGGGTAATGCGGCGTTTTTTGATGGAAAGTGATTGTTCAATAGGTTTAGCTAATAATTCCCAATGTAACTGCTGAATATCCACGCGTTGACTGGCTAAGTAATTTTCCAGTTGTTGATGGCAATGAGCAAGTTCTTCTTCACTGCACTCGGCTTGCAAGCATAAATGGTAACCTTGTTGGGTAAGCCGAAAATCCGCAGTGAGGGGTAAATTATTCACGATGACTCTCGCACAAGGATCGGCAAAAATTGTGGTCATATTACCTTGTTGATCAGGCAGTTGCAGTAAGTCATCACAACGTCCTTCAATACGTTCAATGGCAAGTTCTGGAGAGCCACAAGGGCACGGCGCTTGTTTGACCACCAATACATCATCAAGCTGATAACGCACAATCGGCTGTGTTTGGCGGGTAAAATCGGTGATTATCGGCGAAAACCGTGTTTCATCTAGCCAATTAGGTTCAATATGCAGGAAAGACTCATTTAAGTGCAGCGTGCCATGTGAGCAGGTACAACCCAGAAAGCCTTCTGTGGCTTGGTATACCTCGCCCACTTGTGGAAAACAGCGCTTAAGCTTCTCTTTGTCTTGTTGTTCAAGAACTTCTGCCACTGAAATCACTTTGTGGGTGGTTAGCTGGATTTGCTGGTGGATAATGGCATCAGCAATGGCACACAACACTTGTGCAGGTGCGACAATAATTGAGGGTTGATAGGCTTCAAGGGCGGACAGTTGCTGCTGAAAATCCGCAAAAAGGTCGTAAAACCGTAAGGATATCCAGCGGTTATTCACGCTTTCATACAAATTATTGTTGGCACGTAAAAAGAGGGCAACTCGCTCACCGTGGAATAGTCCCTTGGGCAACATTTTAGCTAACATGCTGCCAGACCAGATACTTTGTTCCTGTGGGCTCACCACGAATATGCCGCGCCGCCCTGATGTACCAGAAGATAACCCAACGCTATAACGGCCAACTTTCGGGGCAAAATCACGCGATTGCTCACTTTTCTGTGCACATTCGAGAAGCATTTGGCTTAAGAGGCCAGCGGTATTCATTTGGTCAAAATTTTCCATCATGATGGATTTGTTCATAATAGGAAATTCATGTAGAGGGCGGTCGATATAGGCACGAAAATAAGGGCTTTTTGCCAGTATTTTGTGTTTAAATTGAGCCAAACGCTTTTGCTGGTAAGCCTCTAAATCTGTGCGGTTTTTGAATGACAAACGGCGTGCTCGCCAATAGTGCCAGAGCATCGACAATATCACTGTAAATCACCTTCATGGCAGAGCTGAATAACAATATTTTGCTTATCAATTTCATGCAATTTATTCAGTGTTTCATAATACGCTTGTTTGTCATCCATGATGATATTAGCGATAGCCATCGGGCCCCGTAGTTCACGGTAATTGGTGGGCGACCATGCCGCATCCCCTGCAAGCAGCACCCATCCTGCCTCTGTTAATACGCATAAGCCAATATGGCCTGCTGCGTGCCCTGGGAGTGGCACAATTAATAAGGTTTTTGACTTATTCACAGCAAAGCCTTCACCGAGTATTTGTAATTCACAGGGGAGGGCAACACGTTCAAAGCCTTCATAAAATACGGTTCGCTGTTCAAAGTCATCAGGTAATAAGCCGCGAACAAACGCACTTTTCAGGGCGGCAAAGCCCGTTAATGGACGTGTTTTTGCCCAACCATCACCAGAACAAATAATTGGCATCTCGGGAAAATCGCGCAGCCCTGCGATATGGTCACCGTGGAAATGGGATAAAATCACACCATTAATGTCCTTCGGTTTAAGTCCGTCGCTTGCCAGTTGATTGACTAACGCATCTTTGCTTTCAAAATAAACAGGAGTTACCGTACGATAGAACCGCATGATGCCTTTGCGTGTATGATCATAAAAATGGGTGGCATATCCCGTATCAAATAACCAACGCTGATTTTCGTCTTCAATCAACCATGCACGGGCAGGGAATTTGCAAGACTTAAAACTGGCACCTTTTAGGGCCACACAGCCTGGATGTGTGCAGTACCCAACTTCATATTGGTGAATGGTTAACATCAATTCTCCTGCTGTTTTAGCCAGTTAGCGGTTAAATGAATTCCTTGCTCCATGGAGTATAACGGGTAATAACCTAGTTCTTGTTGGGCTTTTTGGTTATCAAGCGTCATGGTGAAATAAGCTGCACCGAGGCTATAACGGGTGAGAAGCGGCTCTTTTCCAGTGAGATGGCTGATGCCCTCAAGTAACACAGCAATGCTATATAACAGGGGATAAGGTGCGGAACGAATTTCACACTCGAGTTGAAGCTCATGGAAAAGTTGCTGCAATGTGTGTTTTAGTGCTTGCGGCTGTTGGTTGGTAATATTATAGGTTGCGCCGCTTTGTAACGCGTCTTTATGCGTGGCCAGTTGCATGCTGTGAACCACATTCCCCACATAGGTTAAGTCAAAATGGTTATTTCCCCCGTTAGGAAGTACTAACTTACCCTGACGAGATTTGATTTGTGCCAATAGCCTCGGCAGTAGCACGCGGTCATGAGGGCCAAACAACCCACGAGGCCGCAATAGGGTATAGCGGGTATTGGGATACTGCTTAACACATTGCTGAATAGCTATTTCCGCTAAATATTTTGTTCTCGCATATTGATTGGCGAAATGAGTATTCTGGGTGGTTTCTGTAATATCACGTTGATGGGTGAAATTGAAATAAATGGCGGGGGTCGAAATATGAATAAAACGTGCTATTCCTAGCTCGCCAGCTGCGGTGGCTAATGTGTGAGTCGCATGAAAATTAACATTTTCAAAATGTTGGCGCTTGCCCCATGGTGAAGAGAGTGCCGCACAGTGCCAAATGGCATCACAGCCAGTCATCATCTCTTTCGCTTCTTGCAAAGAGAGCTTTGCCAGTTCACAAGGGGCAAACTCAGCACCCATTGTGATTAACTGTTCTCCTGCTTGTGGATTTCGCCCGCAAGCGACAACGTCAAAACCTCGCCCCAGTAAGTACTCACTAGCATTTCGGCCAAGCCCACTTGTGGCACCTGTGACTAAGATTTTCATGGCACTAATACCATGGCACACAGCGCTAAACCTGCGGCAGTACCAATTAACATCACATGTTGTTTTTCATAAAAACGGTCTGTGATAATCGCTTCGTGCAGTGCCGATGGAATCGATGCTGCAACTTGGTTACCTCGATGGCGATAGATATCAATGAGCTGATCGGATGTCACGCCAACACGTTGACGCATGTGTTCTAACGATAAATGGCTCGCTTGGTGGGGCACGACAGTATCAATTTGTTCGAGTTGTAAGTTTGACTCGGTGAAGACCCGCTGCATAAATTCTTCAATTAAGGCAGATGCCATGCGGAAAAGTTTTTTACCTTGCATATGAAACAGGAAATCATCCTCAGTCATTCCTGAACGTGGGTTTTTCCGTGTTCCACCTGCGCGAATTTCACAAAAATCAATCCCGTCAGTGTGTGTAGTGTGAGTGTAAGAAAGAATGCCACTGGTGCCATCCCCTTTTTCAACAATCACACACGCTGCACCATCACCAAAAATGAGCGATGATTCCTTATCTTGCCAGTCGATGCCCCGTGAGGCTATGTCAGCAGAGACAATGGCTATTCGTTGGTATTGGCTTGTTGCTAACATGCCCGCAGCCACTTGTAGCGCAGTAATAAAGCTAATGCAACTGGAGTTGATATCAAAGCAGGCAATACCATCATTTAAATTTGATTGTTCAAGGATGTGGGCAGCAGAGCAAGGTAATGCCTGAACAGGGATCGCTGAGGCGTTAATCAGCATATCAATACTTTGTGGTGATAACTGATTATGCTGTAATGCATTTGCAATGGCCTGTGCAGCCAACTGTGCTTGTGAATCAGTATTATTTGCATGATAGCGATATTCGATACCTGAATGTTTCTCCACAAACCCTTTTGTTTTATTGAATTTTTCATCGAGCATAGAGGAGTAAATTTTGTTTTCAGGCAAAGCAACGCCAGACGCGATGATTTTAAGTGGAGCAATTGACCTATTAGCGGACATATATAAAGTGCCTATCTAACCAAGATAACAACAATAAATATCAGAGTTCATTTATTTAATATATAGGAATTACGGAGTTCTTCTTATTGCCTATCGCTCACGGGGTTTCATGCATTTCATCAATCAAAGTGCGGAAAGTGCGTTGCCATGCTTTGGGTAATGAAGCCTGCCAAACGACATCGATTTGCCAATTTGCTGCCTCACAGTGGTGAAGAGGAATAAAGTGGATATCTTCTTGTGCAATATATTTTGCACTGTAAGGAATAAGGCTAACGCCCACTTTGGCGGCAACCAATGCAATAAGCGTTTGTATATCGCTGGCCTCTTGTAAGGGAGAGATATGTAACTCTTCCGATTGCAGGTAACGCTGAATTTGTTGGTAAAGGCCAAGGCCGCGCTCTGCACGTAACATAAGCAATGGATATTGTGTTAAATAATCCCGTATCGAATTATGTTGTGCGTATTCGCGTGATATAGCGAGGGCTAAAACTTCCGTTTTTAAGGGTTGGCTAATAATATTTGTTATTGAACCATGGGAGACACGGCGAGTAAATGCAATATCTAATTGATGAGTAAGAAGATTCTCTCTCATTATATGTGATGGCATATCGTCCAACACAATGGCAACGCTAGGTAGTTTCTCCCGTAAGTGAGCAACAAATAAAGAGGCCTCTTGAAAAGATGAGATCCCAAAACCGACATTCAAAACTTTAGGGGGCTCTTCCTTGATCGTCAATGCTTGATTCAATAATTCTTGTACGTGGTTCAGGACTAATTTTGCATGGGGTAGCAATGTAAGGCCATGCTCTGTCAGCATTGCGCCGTGGCGGCCTCGTTCAAATAGCCGTAAATTGAGTTGCTCTTCTAATAACTTAATTTGCTTTGTTAATGCAGGCTGGCTTATGCATAAGCGTGTTGAGGCTTCTTTGAAATTTTTTGTATCCGCAAGAGTAATAAAGGCGCGAAGAAGTCGGGTATCCATATTTACCTCTTACAGAAAATGATAAACGCTATAGTATCTATATAATGAATAAACCACTATAGCATTCGCTATTTTACAGGGACTGATTTATTTTTTGATAAAAGGTGTTGCTTGAGATGCGAAACGAACCTGATGAATATCTGTTTCGTAACCCATTGTAGTATTAAGAATTGTGTAGAGTTCGGGACGTCGTCCCATTAACCAACGTCTCCCATTGGAGTTGGGGAGTAAGTTAAGGTCTAAATCAGCGATGACCATGTCATTTTCAGTGGCAGTCGTTTCTTGAATAATGCGGCCATAAGGGTCGATTATCATCGCATTTCCTGTTCGAACTTCGTCGTCGTCACGGCCAACGCCATTACTAAACAGGTAAAAAACACCGTTATCATGGGCGCGTGAAGGTAGCCAGCGTAATAACCAGTTTCGACCATTTTCCCCTTGAAATGCATCGATCAGTGCTTGTCGGTCTTGTTCTCTGTTTTCCCATAAATGCAGTGGTATGCGCTTCATACCATACGGGCTACTGGAGTTTGTTCCACCCGTTTGATGAGGTGCAAGGATAATATCAGCGCCAAGTAATGCAGTAGCTCTCGGGTTTTCAATCAGATTATTATCCCAACAAATCAATATGCCGACTTTGACACCCCAGGGGGTGTCAAACACCGTGTAGTTATCACCGCTTTGAATAACTGGATGCTCAAAGGCATGCAGTTTTCGGTGCGCATATAACTGCCCGTCAGGCATGCAAGCGACCCAGGTATTATAACATTTACCATTGAGGCCTTTTTCAATGAATCCAACGCCAATAAGCATATCTAATTCGATGGCACGTTGGCGAATAGGGGCTAATGAAGGGCTGTCATGCAAGATTTCACTGAGTGCATAAACGTCTTCATCAGACAGTTTTGGGACATGCCAATATCCAGTAATACACATTTCAGGGAATATGAGCATTCTGACCTTTTTTTGTGCAGCTTGCGTAATGAAGTTGTGGATACAGGCTAAGTTGTAGTCTTTATTGCCTGCTTGGTGTTGGAATTGCACCGTTGCAGCGCGAAGTAATGGTTGTCTATTCATCAATATCTCCTTTATTAGCAAAATAAAAACACGTTATTTTGAAAAAAAATAATGAGTTATTTTTCATTTTAATAACCATTGGTTATCGAAATGGAAAAACTAGTCGAATATCGATGATTTAAATTGAGTGAAAAAGTTGAGATGCATTATATTCTTCGAAAAAAAACCTCTTATTAGGTGAAATATTCTTATATAATCTGCAGGGATAAAAAATAACTTATTGATTAGCATTTAGTTATTTAACTAAAAAGCCCTAAAAGGGCTTAATTAGCACTAAAAAAGTACTCTATTCTTGTGATTAAGCGCTTAATTTCCGTCTAGACTGAGCTGGTGAATATTGTTGTTACTAGATCATCGAAGTTTTTTTACCTAAAACAGGGTAATTAACTAAGTATAAATACCTGTTTTACACTTTTTCCGTGAGCTAATTACTCAATTATTATGTTTTATTTTTGTTACTAGAAAAAAAACGTCTAATTTCATTAATAATATTTATCACTTGGTTACAATTTGTAGCAAATGTAACTATATGTTAAATAAAAGGTATTTTAGTCGCTTGGTGTGACCACTTTACTTAAAATGGCATTATTTAATGATATCGTTAACATTCCTGCTTAAGGGCGCGATAAATTGCTAGATTTACGTATTTAAAATGAGTTACCTTCTCTTAAATCAATTTTCTTATATCTCGTACTCGTTTAATGAGTTAATGAGATTTCCTGTATATTTAATTTTCAAAAACCATAAAAATTAAAATACCATTGAGAGTGGTATTTTTGATATAAACTAAAATAATGTAAATTAAAAATTAATTTACCTATTTTTTATGTAAAAAAGCTTATTAATCAAGATGTCTATTTTGAATAGTAAATATTTAATCACTAAGTTAAATAATCTAAAATAAACCTGTATTTATCTAAGTTACCATTGTTAATGGTAATCTATATTTACTTAAAATAAATCAAAAGGTTAGTTGTTGTTTTTCTAATTATTCTATATTAAAAAATTTAACTTTATTGAGTTGTTTTTCATTGGTCACTATTTAAATTTGAAATACTCTAATATTGATAGGTTTCTCTGGCTTTAATCTATTTTATTGATCGTTATAAACAGTTTTACTTTTATATCTTCAAATTTATAATTAACTCAAATTTCGTGTTTTAATTGATTTGCAATATTTTAATTTGCATTTCAAAAGATAAATTTTTATGTTCTAAAGGTTTTTGATCTGTAATATAGTTTAGCCGTTTAATATTTTAAGTTTGTTGGGCTATAGTTGATGATAAATGTAAATCGTATTGTAGGTAGAGAAATAAGAAAAAGAAGAAAGCATTTAGGTCTTTCTGGCATTGAGCTTGCAAATCTTGTTGGTGTAAGTCAGCAGCAGATCTCACGCTATGAAAGAGGGGAGTGCAACATTAATATCGAAAATTTGCATGTATTAGCTAGTGCTCTAGAAACAGAGATGATTTGTTTTTTTATTGACGATGTGTTCTTAAATAAAGAAAGTAATTAACTAAGAAAGTTAAGGATATTCTCATATCCAATATAAAAATAATATAAAAATAAATTCAATTAAATAAAACTAATTTATTCCTTAATTAGAGGGATAAATGTTATTTTTACTATATCCTCAGCAAAAAAATATCAACTTAATAATTGTTTTAATTATTAAGTGATTGGTACATCTGTCGTCTTTTTATAGGAAAATATAAATGAAATTAACTAAAATTGCATTAGCTACAATTATCGCTTCTTCGTTTGGTATTGCTAATGCAGCACCTGTAGACCAAGGAAGTGGTATCATCAACTTCACTGGTAAAGTTATCAATGCACCTTGTTCAATCCCAGGTGATGGTACAATTAACGTTGACCTTGGCCAAGTTGCTAATAAAGTATTAGAAACTGGTAATAAATTTAGCCAAAGCGTTCAATATAATATTCAATTAGAAAACTGTGATTTAGGTGAAGTTAAAGATGCTTCAGACACAGTTATTTTCCCTGCAGTTAGCAAAGTTAAAGTGACTTTCACTGGTACGCCAGATACAACGGCAAAAGAACTGTTAGCAAATACAGGTACTTCTAAAGGTGTTGGTGTTCGTCTGATTAATGCTGATGGCGCAACAATGAAAGTGGGTGACACAAGTGTTGAATTGCCATTAGCTGACGGCCCTAACAAATTAGCATTTAGTGCACGTGTTGAAGCAAATGGTAACAAAGTAGAAACTGGTAGCATCATTTCTCAAGCGACTTACGCTTTAAATTACCTCTAATCTATACCTTAAATAACAGGCATATTTTTGCCTGTTATTTTCCCTTTTTATTTTGATTTTTTATCTTTTTGACAGGGAACATCATGTCTTTATTGCCTCAGTTTAAAATGAATAAAATATTATTTTCTATTGTATTGGCATTTTCTTTTTCAGGAATGTCCAATGCAGTCGAATTTAATATGAATATTATTGATGCAAAGGACAGAGACAATATTGATTTAAGTCAGTTTTCAAATCCTGATTTTATCCCTGCTGGTGAATATCTTACGGATATTACACTGAATGGTAGGAAATTAGCGGGTCAACATCTAATTAAATTTATTGAAGAGAGTAAAGATAATTCAACACTCTGTGTTACACCAGAGATGGTCACTCTTTTTGCATTAAAAAAGAAAGTTCAGGAAGAACTTCTGCAAAATAATAATAACCAGTGTGTTGAACTATCTAAAAAGCTAGATATTCACTATCGATTTGATAAAGAGAACCAGAATATCTTATTTTCTATTCCTCAAGCTTGGTTAGAATATGATGATCCGTACTGGGTTCCGCCGTCCCAATGGGAAAATGGAATCGCAGGCGCATTTCTCGACTACAACCTGTTTTTAAATTACACCTCCCCTAAAAATACCAGTGAAACATTTAGCGGTAGCAGTAATGGTACGGCTGGCGTGAACTTAGGTGCTTGGCGTTTCCGTGCAGACTATCAGTATCAATATAATCGTTCTCAAGGAAAAACGAATGAACGATTTGATTGGACTCAGCTTTATGCATTTCGTGCATTACCTGAAATGGGCGCAAAAGTTTTACTTGGGGAGTCTTATTTAAAAACAGATTTGTTTGATAGTTTCCGTTTTATTGGGGCATCTCTCTTTAGTGATAATCGTATGCTCCCTCCTTCATTGCGTGGTTATGCACCACAGGTGACGGGTATTGCTAAAACCAATGCCATGGTGATTATTTCACAAAATGGGCGTGTTATTAAACAAGCTAAAGTGGCACCTGGTCCCTTTAATATTCAAGATATTACGGAAGCAGTACAAGGTACGTTAGATGTGACCATTGAGGAAGAGGATGGCTCAAAAACGACTTATCAAGTGACGGCGGCATCATTGCCATTTTTAACGCGCCAAGGGCAGCTTCTTTATAAATTGACGATGGGGCAGTCGGATCCGTTTGGGCGTTCTCAGAAAGTCGAGCCACGGTTTATTGCGGGTGAATTATCTTATGGGTTATTTGGCAATACCTCCATTTTTGGCGGGTTAATTGCCACTGTCGATAATAATAATTATCAAGCCGTCAACCTGGGTATTGGGCAAAACATGAATGTGTTTGGGGCAATATCGCTGGATATTACGCGTACCCATGCAAATTTAGATCATTTTGGTTCTTATTCAGGAAACAGTTATCGTCTGAATTATTCGAAACGTTTCGAATCCACCAACTCACAAGTCACTTTTGCGGGCTACAAATTCTCTGAAAAAGAATTCCTAACCATGCCGCAATATATTGATGCTGCTAATGGTGTTCTTGATTTTAGGCGTGATAAAAACGTGTATACCGCTTCTTTTAACCAATACATTAGCCCATTGGATTTAACGGTTTACTTTAATGCCTCACACCATCAGTTTTGGAGCAGTGAGTCGACAACAAACTTTGGAATGAGCCTGAGTAAACTGTTTAGTGTTGGGCAGCTTAAAAATATTTCAGGAACATTGTCTCTCAATAAAATTAAATACGAAGAAACCGATGACAATCAAATTTATCTGTCATTTTCAATTCCGTTAGAAAATGGTGGATCAGTGAGCTATGACGCCCAATACGCAGATAATGATCATAACTTTGGGCAATCTGTCGCCTATTACAGCCCAAATGAGCAAAATAATTACTGGAGTATGCGAGTAGGTGGCGATCAGCATGAACTCGGGCGTGCAGAACCGAATATTAGTGGTAGCTATCAACGCTCTTCCCCATATGGCGTATTAAATGTTAACGCAACGGAAAATGTGAATTCTTATCGCGCCTTTGGTGGGAGCTGGTATGGCTCTATGACAGCCACTAAATATGGTGCTGCGATGCACCGTAATGGCACAAACAATGAACCGCGCGTCATGATTGATAGCGATAACGTTGCGGGTATTTCTATTGATAATGGCGAGTCCGTCACCAACCGCTTCGGTATCGGTGTTGCAACAAGTTTGAACAGTTTTTCAAACTCGGATGTGTACATTGATATGAATACGCTGCCCGATGATGTTGATGTGAATGACAACATTATTGGGAAAACATTAACTGAAGGCTCAATTGGTTATCAAAAAATAAAAGCGAACCAAGGGAAACGTATTTTAGCTGTGATCCGTTTGAGTAACGGTAATTATCCACCTCTGGGGACGAGTGTCATCGAAGTGAATACCTCTAGGGAAGTTGGCATTATCGCAGACAGTGGTGTCGCTTATTTGACTGGGATAGACCCAGATGAAAGTTACATTGTTAAGTGGGCAAGTGGTACAAATCAATGTCGCTTGAACTTACCGAATATGACTGAAAAGAATCAAGGTAAAGTCTTGATCCCTTGCCAATAAGGAATGATGTATGAGTAAAAAGTATGCAGTTGTTTTTGGGTTTTCATTAATCTTTGCTGGCATGCAAGTCGCCTCTGCGGCAATTAATATTGATCGCACCCGTATTATTTTTCCAGGCAAAGATAAATCGATTAGCTTAGTGATTAATAACCAAAGTAAAACAATGCCGTATTTGGCGCAATCATGGATGGAAGATGTGAAGGGGAACAAAGTTTCAGAGCCTTTTACTGTTTTGCCACCTATGCAACGTGTTGAGCCGAATGCAAAAAACCAAATTAAAATTATTAAGACTGAAGGGATTGATACATTGCCTCAGGATAGGGAATCGCTGTTTTACCTGAATGTGCGTGAAATCCCTCCTGTTTCAGATAAAGAAAATGTGGTGCAAATTGCGATTCAGAGCCGTTTAAAAATGTTTTATCGGCCACCTCAAATTGAAAATAACAGCGATAAAGTGTGGGCGAAAGAACTGAAGTTTACGCATTCTGGTAGTCAGTTGCTCATTGAAAATCCAACGAAATACTACGTCACGTTGGGTTATTTAAGTCACAACAATAAGAATAACTTTCCAGGTTTTGAGAGTGTCATGGTAGCGCCATTATCAAAAGAAAGTGTTTCTGTACCAAGTGCAAGTTTTAGCCAACTTTACGCGGGATATATGGATGACTACGGCGGAATGAAAATGTTGACGTATCAGTGTGCGGCATCGATATGCCAGCTGTCAAAAGAAAGCCAATAGGATTTTAGAGATGAGAAATTATTGCTTTTCAATAGGTTTTTTCATGCTATCCCTGTTTGGGAGTCATGCATACGCAGACAGCAGCATGATGCGAGGCGACCTCAATTTTACCGGTAATGTCGTGGCTTTGCCTTGTAAAATCACGCTTTCCTCGATGGATCAAAATATTGAATTAGGCCCAATTTCTCTTAATTATTTCAATGAGATCGGGGATAGAAGCCCTAAACATGAGATCAAATTGAAATTTGATGACTGCATTTTCCCAAAGCGGGATCGTGATGACCGGGATCCTGTCGTTAGGATCATGTTCATTTCAGAACCCACAGCGAGTACTGACCGTAATTTATTTGGTGGTAAAACAATTTTAAATGGTTATGGCATTCGTTTGCTGGATAAGCAGGGCAATACAATCCCAAATGGTGAATATCGAAATTACCCAGTTTATTTCGATGATAATCAACAGATTGTGATTTATTCCATGTTGGAAAGCTATCTTTCAAGAAGTGAATTAACAGTGGGTAATATTAAAACGCAAATTACCTTAAATATTACCTATATATAAAGGTGTATAAATTATGATACACAAGTTTATTAAGCAGTATGGGTTCTACTTTTTATTCTTATTTGTTTTTATCAGCCCAAAGACATTTGCATTGGATTGTGTTGAAAAAGGGACGGGGGTTGTGATTAAACCGCCTGTTCCTGTAGGGCAACTTGCTATACCAGCGGATACTCCTGAGGGAACGATTATTTGGCAATCAGACCCACTGACCGTTACGGTATATTGCGATAACGTATTGGGAAACATGGTTGACGTTGTTCATATGTATTTTAACCCGACATCACAAAAGTTAGGGACAGGTTTGTTACTTGGAGCGAACTATCAAGGTGAACAACTTGAACACGACCAGCAAAAAGTCAGTTTAGGCACACCACCGATTAGCGGTAAGCAAAATGTCACCGTGACGGTGACGTTTACTTTATACATCAAAGTGACAGGAGTGGTTCCACCATCAGGCAACTATTTGGGTGATAACCAATTTACCGTTTTCCAATTTGATGGAAGTGGGGGGATTAATACCACTCCAGGGGCTAAAAACTTACGCTATTCTATTTCAGGGCTTCAAGGGATCCGCTTTTTAAAATGTGGCGCTGATATCAAGGTTTTTCCTGAATCTCAGCAAATTGACTTTGGCCAATTGATGATCACAGAGCTTAATCAAGGTAAAGAGTTTAAAAAGGATTTTCAGGTTCAAGCGGTAAAAAGAGGGTGCTTGGATAATTTCTCCATGAATATCAATTTTGAAACCACGGATCCACTTAATGGTGAGTATGCAATTGATTTGAAAAATGGTATGAACCTTGTGATCAAGGACGATAAAAACAGCGACATTAAGTTTAATTACTTCCAGTTTTTCGGTAGTTTACCGCAAGGAAGTACATCAGTAACTCGTGATTACAGTGCGACGGTAAAGAAAACGGGCACAGTAAAAACAGGTGGCTTTCAAGCATCTACGATAGTTCGTATTAATTATTATTGATAGAACTAGGGAATAAAAAAGAGCAGGCAATATGCCAGCTCTTTTATTTTACATTGCTTATTGGCGACACTAACTAACTTCAGCTAGCGTATTCCGTTGGTACAGTGCAATGGCGCTATTTTATGCATTTTTGGCAATTTGTATTCTGAACTTGCTCAAAGAAGTTATTTCCCTTGTCATCAACAAGGATAAAAGCAGGTAAACCTTCAACTTCCATTTTCCAAATCGCTTCCATACCTAATTCTGGATACTCTAAGCAATTCAAACTCTTAACATATTCTTGCGCTAAGATTGCCGCCGAACCCCCGATGCTACCTAAATAGAAACCACCGTGTTTTTTACACGCGTCAGTAACGGCTTGAGTACGGTTCCCTTTTGCGAGCATTAACATACTACCACCATGGGATTGGAACAGATCAACGTAAGGGTCCATACGGTTACCCGTTGTTGGGCCTAATGAGCCAGATACCATGTCTTCAGGTTTCTTGGCAGGTCCTGCGTAATACACCATATGGTCTTTGAAGTATTGCGGTAACTCTTCGCCGTTATCTAAACGTTCTTTGAGCTTGGTGTGCGCAATATCACGCGCGATGATCAGTGGGCCACTGAGAGAAACACGGGTCGATACAGGGTGTTTACTCAATTCCGCCAAAATATCTTTCATTGGACGGTTAAGGTCGATATGAACCACTTTTCCTTCAGTTTGGGTACGCATTGATTCAGGGATATATTGCGCTGGATTATGTTCCATTTTTTCCAGCCATAGGCCGTCTTTGGTTATTTTTGCCTTGATATTACGGTCTGCTGAGCAAGAAATGGCTAAACCGATCGGGCAAGATGCACCATGGCGAGGTAAACGTACAACGCGGACATCGTGAGCAAAGTATTTACCGCCAAACTGTGCACCAAAACCAAGATGACGAGAGGCTTCTAATAACTCATTTTCTAGCTCAATATCACGGAATGCACGGCCATATTCATTACCTGTTGTCGGCAAATTATCATAGTATTTTGCAGAGGCCAGTTTTGCTGTTTTTAGCGTTGTTTCCGCTGAAGTTCCACCAATAACAAAAGCAATATGATAAGGCGGGCAAGCCGTTGTTCCCAGATTGCGCATTTTTTCAATTAAGAAATTTTTTAGCTTAGCTGGGGTTAAGGTTGCTTTTGTTTCTTGATAAAGCGCGGATTTATTAGCAGAACCGCCACCTTTATTGACGAACAGGAAGTGGTATTCATCACCTGTGGTCGCAAAGATATCAAACTGTGCGGGCAGATTAGTGCCAGTATTCACTTCGTTAAACATATCTAGCGGGGCATTTTGAGAAAAACGTAGGTTTTCGTGTTGGAAGACGTTATAAATTCCACGAGAGAGAAACTCTTCGTCATCGCAATCCGTCCAAACTTGCTGGCCTTTTTTCCCAACCACCGCAACGGTTCCTGTATCTTGGCAGTTTGGTAAAATACCTTTTGCGGAAATTTCAGCGTTACGTAGCAACTGCAGTGCAACATATTTGTCATTTTCGCTAGCTTCTGGATCATGCAAGATAGCCGCAACTTGCTTCTGGTGTGCGGCTCTTAGGAAGAATTGCGATTCATAAATTGCCCGTTCAGCAAGCAGTGTTAATGCTTCGGGGTCAACTTTTAAAATGGGTTTCCCTGCGAATTGCTCGACGGAAACATATTTATCAGAAACATGGGTATATTCAGTTTTATCCTCAGATAGCGGATAAGGTTCTTGATAAAAAAACTCTTTATTAGCCATTTTGCTCACTCACATATTAATTTCAGTGGAATATCCAAAAAATAATCACCCGTAGGCTTGTGCTTATTCTTTAATAAATTCAGTACAAAGGAACAAAGTAAAATTTATAAGTGTAATTATGAAACAAAAATCACAAAAGAAATCACGAAAAGAAACAATTTAGGCTGAAATTATACCAATTTGGCCATTATATTCAAAGGGATGCGGTTGATAATATGATGTTGGTTAAAGTTATCGAGATAAAAACCACTTCACGATAAAAATTAGATATAAATCACATAAAATTATATT
Source organism: Providencia sp. PROV197 (assembly GCF_028479625.1). NCBI lineage: Bacteria > Pseudomonadati > Pseudomonadota > Gammaproteobacteria > Enterobacterales > Morganellaceae > Providencia > Providencia sp. PROV197. The sequence continues at coordinate 79,875 of NZ_JAMPNZ010000020.1, read as the reverse complement.
TAATGATGTTTTTCTCTTTATCATTGTAATTATGAATTATTAGTTTTTAAGTATTTCATTAGGATAAATTACATTTCAAGTTGTTTTAGTAAGTTTAAACGATTCAGTTTTTGATAATTCTATTTTAATCAGTGGGATATTTTATGAGTTTGTAGCAAGATATATTCCTCATATCTTAATTTAAGAAATAATTAAATTTTAAATGAATTTAATTATTCATCTATTAGCGACTAACTTTGTGAATTGTAAGGTATTTAGCTTAAGGGAGGAACTTAGATGTATAAGGGAAACCTATAGATAACGGCATAGTAACAATATATATCGCTATGTTGCTTATTTTTATCAAAAAACAGTTTTATTTATTGTGAATTCATAATGAAAGGCAAACGAAGTGTCGAAAATGGCTTTCAATTTATAAAAACTGTGTTTATCATGCAGGGCTCAATGAATTTGAAAAATGGCGCTACTGGTTTTGGGCTTTGCTGGGGAAAATTATTTACTCAAAATAATTCCAGTGATATGTAGGCCGCAAATGATGGCATCTCGATGAGCATACATAAGTATGTGGTTCGAATGGCAGCGTGAAGCGAGCACCCGTATCACTTGAGGTATGAAGAGAGTAAACCTCCGACAAGCTTATACAGTCTTTAACGGTGGCGGTTCTATCTGCATTATTCCTAGGGATAGAGTGTATTATAAATGACTGAGACAACCTCTCTGACACCACTCGTCGAATTAAAATCTTTAAATAAAGGTTTTGATGGCAAACAAATTATTTCTGAACTTGACTTAACCATTCAGAACGGTGAGTTTTTGACCATTCTGGGGCCTTCTGGTTGCGGTAAAACGACGGTTTTACGTCTTATTGCTGGGCTGGAAGATGTCGATGATGGTCAAATTATTCTTGATGGTCAAGATATTACGGATATTCCAGCGGAACAACGTTTCGTGAATACCGTGTTCCAAAGCTATGCTCTTTTTCCTCATATGACGGTTTATGACAACGTCGCTTTTGGCTTACGTATGCAAAAAACGCCTGCAGCCGATATTCAAAAGCGCGTTGATCAGGCACTGCGTATGGTGCAATTGGAAGATTTTGCGCAGCGAAGGCCGAATCAACTCTCTGGCGGGCAGCAGCAGCGTGTGGCAATCGCCCGTGCCGTGGTGAATCGCCCAAAAGTCTTATTACTGGATGAATCATTGTCTGCGCTGGATTACAAACTGCGTAAGCAAATGCAGAATGAGCTAAAAGCCCTTCAGCGGAAACTGGGAATTACCTTTATTTTTGTTACCCACGACCAAGAAGAAGCCTTAGCAATGTCTGACAGGATCATCGTCATGCGTGAAGGGAAAATTGAGCAAGATGGTACACCTCGTGAAATTTATGAGGAGCCTAAAAACCTATTTGTTGCTCAGTTTATCGGTGAAATTAATATTTTTGATGCGAAAGTGTTGTATCGCATTGATGAAAAACGTATTCGTGCCAATGTTGAAGGCCATGAGTGCGATATTTTCACTGAGCTCTCAGTCAAAGAAGGGCAGCATCTTAATGTACTTTTGCGCCCTGAAGACTTACGTGTTGAAGAAGTGAATGATGCAGAAAATCATCCAGGGCTGATTGGTTACGTGCGTGAACGTAATTATAAAGGCATGACTTTGGACTCTGTGGTTGAGATGGAAGACGGCAAAATTGTCATGGTGAGCGAATTCTTTAATGAAGACGACCCCGATGTTGACCACTCCTTGAATCAAAAAGTTGCTGTAACTTGGGTGGAAAGCTGGGAGGTCGTGCTGGATGATCATTCGTAAACACAAGATCCTGCAAAATGTGATCATCACTGGGATTGTCGCTTGGCTGGTCTTGTTCGTTTTCTTGCCAAATGTCATGATCATCGGAGCCAGTTTTCTAACACGCAGTGATACCAATCTAGTGGATCTGATCTTCACATGGGATAACTACATCCGTTTATCCGATCCCATGTACGCAGAAGTGATGCTGCATTCACTGAATATGGCCTTGATCGCGACATTCTTTTGCCTTGTGATCGGCTATCCATTTGCATTTATTTTGGCGAAATTACCCAAACGCATCCAGCCACTTATGTTGTTTTTGTTGATTGTTCCGTTTTGGACGAATTCGCTGATCCGTATTTATGGTTTGAAAGTTTTTTTGAGCACTAAAGGCTATCTGAATGATTTTTTGCTGTGGATTGGGATTATTGATAAACCGATTCGTTTAATGTACACCCCAGAAGCGGTTGTGCTTGGGCTGATTTATATCTTATTACCTTTTATGGTGATGCCGCTGTATTCGAGTATTGAGAAATTGGATAAGTCATATTTAGAAGCAGCTAGGGACCTCGGCGCTAATAAATTTCAGACCTTTGTGAAAATCATCATTCCATTAACGATGCCAGGTATTATTGCAGGGTGTTTATTGGTTTTATTGCCTGCGATGGGGCTGTTTTATGTCGCCGATTTAATGGGCGGCGCGAAAAACCTCCTAATTGGTAACGTGATAAAAAGCCAGTTCCTCAATATTCGTGATTGGCCATTTGGTGCCGCAACCAGTATCTTCCTGACGGTGATGATGGGGCTGTTGCTGTATGTGTATTACCGAGCGGCTAAGCTTTTGAATAAAAAGGCGTATGAAGAATGATCGGGCGTACTTTGCGGGGTGGCTTTATGGCCATCGTCTATGCGTATCTTTATATTCCAATCATCATTTTGATTGTTAACTCCTTCAATGAATCGCGTTTTGGTATTCAGTGGCAGGGTTTCTCAACAAAATGGTATGAACTTTTAAGTAATAACGACAGCTTATTAGAAGCGGCGGGTCACTCATTAACCATGGCGGTGTTATCCGCCACATTTGCCACCGTGATTGGCACATTAACGGCGGTTGCGCTATTTCGTTACCGTTTTCGCGGCAAGCCCTTTGTGGGGGGAATGTTGTTTGTAGTGATGATGTCCCCCGATATCGTGATGGCAATATCGTTATTAGTGCTGTTTATGATTTTGGGCGTTTCATTGGGTTTTTGGTCGTTGCTGTTTTCGCACATTACCTTCTGTCTGCCTTTTGTGGTGGTAACGGTATATGCGAGGTTAAAAGACTTCGATGTAAAAATGCTGGAAGCCGCGCGGGATCTCGGAGCGGGTGAATTTACTATTTTACGTAAAATTATTCTGCCATTGGCGCTCCCTGCGATAGTCGCGGGTTGGCTGCTTAGCTTCACATTATCGATGGATGATGTAGTTGTGTCGTCGTTTGTGACGGGGCCTAGTTATGAAATTTTACCGTTAAAAATCTACTCAATGGTCAAAGTGGGCGTCTCCCCCGAAGTGAATGCGCTGGCAACGGTGCTACTGATTATGTCGCTGGTACTTGTTTGCTTAAGCCAATGGGTAATGCGGGATAAATACGGTAAAAAAACGCAGTAACAAATGACAGGATGGCACGGCACTCTTGTTTTGCCGTGCTTTTTAAATGCCATAAGGCGAGAGGGTGGGCTCCAATTGAGCCTATAAGATATCACCCCTAAATTATTCAAGTTACAGCTTGATGCAGGCAGGGATAAAAACACGTTGTTGAGGGAAACTCAGTCATGAAAAAATGGTCCTATCTACTGGCAGCAGGCTTAATGGCTGCAAGTATTGGCACGGCGACTGCCGCTGACGATAACAAAGACGTACTGTATTTCTATAACTGGACAGAATATGTTCCCCCTGGTTTATTAGAGCAATTTACCAAAGAAACGGGCATCAAGGTGATTTACTCCACCTATGAATCCAACGAAAGCATGTACACTAAATTGAAGACCTATAAAGATGGGGCTTATGATTTAGTTGTACCATCCACTTACTTTATTGCGAAAATGAGTAAAGAGGGGATGCTGCAAAAGATTGATCAAAGTAAATTAACCAACTTTAAAAACCTCGATCCAAATTTAATCCACAAAGAATTTGACCCAAATAATGACTATTCTGTGCCTTATATTTGGGGCGCAACAGGTATTGGCATTAATGGTGAAGCCGTTGACCCAAGCTCTGTCACATCATGGGCAGATTTTTGGAAGCCTGAATATAAAAATAGCCTATTGATGATGGATGATGCACGGGAAGTATTCCAAGTCGCATTAAACAAACTGGGTTATTCAGGCAATACCACTGACCCGAAAGAAATTGAAGAAGCCTATCAAGAGCTGCAAAAATTGCGCCCGAATATCTTAGCCTTTAACTCGGATAACCCTGCCACACCGTTTATTGAAGGGGAAGTAGATGTAGGGATGTTATGGAATGGTTCCGCATTTGTCGCAAGGCAAGCAGGCTTACCGATTGAGGTGGTGTGGCCAAAAGAAGGCGGTATCTTCTGGATGGATAGTTTAGCTATTCCTGCCAATGCGAAAAATGTTGAAGGGGCTCATAAACTGATTAACTTCTTATTACGTCCTGAAATTGCGGCACAAGTTGCTGAATCAATTGGCTATCCAACCCCTAATTTAGCCGCTAAAAAGATGTTACCTGCAGAAATTGCTAACGACCCATCTCTTTACCCAAGTGAAGAGGTATTGAAAAAAGGCGAGTGGCAAAGCGATGTTGGGAATACCAATATTCTGTACGAAGAGTATTTCCAAAAGCTAAAAGCTGGCCGTTAATGGTTTAATAAATAAAAGGCGCAATTTTATGCGCCTTTTTTGTTTCAATAAGTTGTGTACGCGATAACTTATTTACTCACAGCGTTATGGGCAACAAACTGAGCAAAGGTATCCGCCCACGGTTGTAAGAAATCTTTGCTTTTCGGTGAAATATTGCCTTGCTCATCCACCATACCGTCATACCATTTCAGGTAACATTCAGGTTGGTTCATGGTTGGCATATTCAAAAAGGCAAGGCTGTTGCGCAGGTGTTGTTGGGCAATTGCCGTGCTGATATTACCGATGGAAACACCTAAAACCCCCGCAGGAATTGCATTCCACGAGTTATCTCCCCAAGGGCGAGAGCCTTGGTCAATGGCATTTTTTAATACACCAGGAATAGAGCGGTTATATTCAGGGGTGGCAAAAATAATGCCGTCACAGGCTTTAATTTGAGATTTAAAATTGGCGACAACAGAAGGCACATTTTGGTCAGCATCTTGATTGTAGAGAGGAAGGTCGCCAATGTTGATAAATTTGAATGAAAAATTTGCAGGGAATAACTTAATGATGGCTTTAGCGACGGTTAAATTATAAGAATCCGCACGTAAGCTACCCACAATAACACCAATATTATATTGTTTTGACATGGTAAAACCTCTTCTATCGACGGTTAGTGACGAATGTGACAAATAATTTGTACTTTGTCAGAATTTTATTTTACATCCATTATTAAACATCATAATCCGAATTGGCGCAAAACTAAGTTAAATTTGAAACTAGCCAAAGCAGGGATGCAAAATAATTTTAAATTATCAATTAATTACGGGGTTATAGCCTATCTAAAATGGATATTGTGAGTCCCATTCCACTATTTTGATTTAACCTTGAACAAAACAGGGTTACTTGATTTGGGTCAAAATGAAACATACCGACTGGTCGGTATCATCCATTACATGAACAAAACAGCGCAGCACAGAAAAAAAGATCCCGTCAAACTTCAAGTGGAGTTATTAAAAGCGGCTCGCATAATTGCGGGTAGGGACGGCATTTCTGCATTATCCCTTAATGCGGTTGCACGGGAAGCGGGTGTCAGCAAAGGGGGGCTGATGCATCATTTCCCAAGCAAGCAAGATCTTATCCATGCGCTATTTTTGCAATTACTGAGCATTATGGATGAGCGTATTAGTTTCATTATGGAAAATGACATCAATACTTATGGGCGTTTTTCCCGTGCATATTTGCACTATATTGGCGAGCTTAAAGAATCAGATGAAAGTTTTCAGCTCGCGTTATTGTCGTTGGCCATGCCAAATGAGCCTGTATTGCGCAAATGTTGGCGTAATTGGGTGCTGGGTCATTTAGCAAAAGGTGACTCGTTCGATAACAGCTATTTAGGGGCGCTAGTGCGTTATGGCGCAGACGGCTTGTGGTTGTCATCATTAACAGAGGGTGAAACGTTATCAAAACAAGAGCGTGATGCCATTGTGAGTCGTTTAACGGCGATATCGTTTGAAAAGCTACCTTAATATGGATAAGTAAACACCGAAAATACCGTCATTAATATAATAAAAACATGGGGCGCCAATGAAATATAAAATCAATGCCTTCATTATATATGATGCAGTCGATGGCACTTTGTCTTTGAAAGAAGACGAGGTGGATACGCAATTGTCTATTACCGCCAATGCACTGCTTTATTATTTTATCCAAAATAGGGGTGTGGTATCCCGTGATGATGTATTAAAAGCAGTGTGGGATGATAATGGATTAGTTTCATCCAACAGTAATTTAAACCAATATTTGAGTTTATTAAGAAAAGCATTTCGCCAGTATGGTATTGAAAATATCATTATCACGGTGGCCAGAGGGAGATTGGAATTTAATTCAGAAGTGACGCTAGAACGTTTGAATGATGCTAAAATGCACCCTGCTGAATTTATTAAAAACTTGAGTGAGATAGATGCCACTGAAGTTGTGTTATCACCCATTATTGCCCCCTCTTTAATTGAACCAGAAACAATCTCAATATCCCCCGTTAAAAGCCCTGAGCCATTAACAAAGGCAAAAAAAGAAATGTGTTGGTATTTCGCCAGTGGTGCATTTTTGCTGTGCTCTATCTTGTTATTAATTATGGCTTATTTATCAAATCAACCATCTCAACCGATTAATATGACGGTGCTGGAGCATGCTAACTGCGATGTGCTTTCAAATGAAAAAATGATTAATGGCACCGTCGCACAAAATTATGTGCAAAATTTTGACAAGGTGAGAAATAACTTAAATCTTGCCTGTGTAGAAAAAGAGCGATTTGTTTTCTTTTATGGGGATAAATTACAAACTAATGGATTAGGCCGCGTGTTTTTAGCCCACTGTGCCGTAAATGAAGACAATCCTTTTAGCTATTGCGATAACTATTTCTATTATTCTTGGAAGCCATCATGAAAATATCTGGGAAAGTATTATGTTTACTGAGTGCTTTGCTGTTTATTATGGTGGTGATTTACACACAATCGGTTTTATTTTCCAATAAACAAGATGGATTAATGGTGTGTTCTACCAAAGGCATCATGCGCTTTGAAAATATGAAAGATGAAAACGTTAATGGCAATATTCATTTCAATTTTGGTGCGAATGGAAAAGGGTCTATTGTTGTTGAAGGCTATACAGACTCTAAAGCAGGGTGGCTGTATTTACAGCGCTATGTGAAATTTAATTATACGACCAAACGGGTTTCCCCAACGGAACGCCATTATAATATTAGCCAATGGGAATCGAGCGCCTCTTCCATTGATGAATCCCCCGATGTGATTTTTGACTACTTTATGCGAGAAATGTCAGATAGCCATGATGGCTTATTTCTTAATGCCCAAAAGTTGAATGATAAAGCGTTGTTATTAAGTTCAATTAACTCTCCTCTTTATATCTGCACATTAAAACCTGGCAGTAAATTTGACTAACAAAATACAGACCTAGGGCATTCAAGTTGGCCTATCATTTTGTGTGTTTTCCCGTTCTAACCGTCTTTAACTGTCTTTGAAATGGCTTACATCTTCAGTGTTATTCATAGGCTTCTTAGTGTGAACTGCTTGCCTCAGATAAGCATACTTTCCTGAGTACCTTAATATAAAAGAGCTTCTTTATTTGCGAGTAAAGCTTATAAGCCAGTGAGCCACCCCACAGTTATCATTGTGTAAATTACCCCTTGGTATCAGCTTAATAATATCCTGTTAACAATCCTACCTGATTAATCCGTAATCTATTTTTCGTGTTTTTTATTCACCAGACAGATGCGTGAATTTTTCGTTTTTTCAGCATTGATGTGTGAATTTAGGGTCTAATAAATCTAATTTTTAGTTAAATATTCTAAGTATCTTCATGTTGTGGATTTATATTTTGTTTTTATTTTTCACCTCTATAGTGAATTTGAAGCCAAAGGCTGCGTTCAATTAATCACCGCGCAGACACTGTTGGCGTAAATGATTACCTCGGTTCTTCAAGAAACATGTATTCGGACACATCAACTTAAAGAGCGCGGTAAAGAAAAATGAAGAAGGCTTCTCGGAGGAAACAACAATGGGTGATGCATTAGGTCTTATCGAAACTAAAGGTTTGGTGGCTTGCATCGAAGCGGCGGATGCAATGTGTAAAGCCGCAAACGTTGAGCTAATCGGTTATGAAAATGTGGGTTCAGGTCTCGTCACCGCAATGGTTAAAGGCGACGTTGGTGCAGTCAAGGCGGCGGTTGACTCAGGTGTTGAATCTGCTCAGCGTGTTGGTGAAGTCGTGACATCACTGGTCATTGCGCGTCCACATAACGATATCAACAAAATTGTGATTAAACATAAGGCATAACTTTTTCCGGAGGAAAAAACATGGGTGACGCATTAGGTCTTATCGAAACTCAAGGGTTAGTGGCATGTATTGAAGCGGCTGACTCGATGTGTAAAGCCGCAAATGTTGTGCTGATTGGTTATGAAAATGTTGGGTCAGGTTTAGTGACGGCAATGGTGAAGGGGGATGTCGGTGCGGTAAAAGCAGCGGTTGATTCAGGTGTTGAATCGGCTTCTCGCGTTGGCACTGTTGTGACATCTCTGGTTATTGCTCGTCCTCACAGCGATATTCAGAAAATCGTCGCCCAGTATAAAGTCTCGGAATAAAAAGGAAATTACTTATGAAAGAAGCACTTGGACTAATTGAAACTAAAGGTTTAGTGGCCTGTATTGAAGCCGCTGATGCCATGTGTAAAGCAGCCAACGTCGAACTGATTGGTTATGAAAATGTCGGTTCAGGGTTAGTGACTGCCATGGTGAAAGGCGACGTCGGTGCAGTTAACGCAGCGGTGGAATCTGGTGTTGAAGCCGCAAAACGTGTTGGCACCGTAGTGACATCACGCGTTATCGCAAGACCACATAACGATATCGGCAAAATTGCGCAGCAACATAAAGCCTAAGCTGTTGGCTGATAAGTAAATAAAACAACAAGTTAATTAGTTAATTTTGGCTCCGATACGGGGGAAGACATGGTTGCATTAGATAAAGATCTGCAATCCAGACAACTGGCAAGAGAGCTAGTTAGAAACGCGAAACAAGCGCAGAAAGTATTCGCGACTTTTTCGCAGGAAAAAATCGACAGTATCGTTAAACACATCGCGATTGAATCAGCTCTTCACGCTGAAGAGCTGGCGAAAATGGCCAATGAAGAGACAGGTTTTGGTAAGTGGCAAGACAAAGTCTTGAAAAATACCTTTGCTTCAATGCGTGTCTATGAACACATTAAAGATCTCAAAACCGTTGGCATCATTAATGATGACAAAATCAACAAAGTCATGGATGTAGGCGTTCCGTTAGGGGTGATCACGGCATTGGTGCCATCGACAAACCCAACATCGACCATCATCTACAAAACGTTGATTGCCTTAAAAGCAGGTAACGCCATTGTCTTCTCCCCGCATCCTAATGCCAAAGCCTGTAGTTTCCGTACGTTAGACATTGTTAAAAAAGCGGCATTAGAGGCTGGCGCACCCGCAGGGATCGTTGATGGTGTCACAATGTTGACCCTTGAAGCGACCAAAGAGCTGATGCACAGCAAAGATGTTTCCTTAATTTTAGCGACTGGCGGGGAGGGCATGGTGCGTGCAGCGTATGCATCGGGTACGCCAACAATCAGTGGCGGTCCGGGTAATGGCCCTGCCTTTATTGAGCGCAGCGCCAATATCAAACAAGCCGTGAATGACATTATCACCAGTAAAACGTTTGATAACGGGGTGATTTGTGCGTCAGAGCAATCAATTATCGTCGAACGTTGTATTTATAACGAAGTGCACCGCGAGCTGTTAGCGCAAGGCGCTTACTTTATGAATGAAGACGAAGCGAAGCGTATGGCGTCAATGTTATTGCGGGCAAATGGCACCATCAACCCTGAAGTGGTTGGGAAAGATGCCATTACCTTGAGCCAGCGTGCAGGGTTTAGCGTACCTGCCAATACGCGTGTGCTTATTGCCTTACAAGACACCGTTTCACCGAAAAACCCCTATTCGCGTGAAAAACTTTGCCCAATCTTAGGGATGTATATCGAAGAAGATTGGCAATCTGCTTGCCATCGTGTGGTGGATTTGCTGACTAATGAAGGCTTAGGCCACACATTGGTGATCCACACCCAAAACGAAGATGTCATTCGTCAATTCTCCCTTGAGAAACCCGTTAACCGTATTTTGATTAATACACCTGCGGCACTGGGGGGCATTGGAGCAACAACCAATATTACGCCAGCATTAACCTTAGGTTGCGGTGCAATCGGTGGCGGTTCGAGCTCAGATAACGTCGGGCCAATGAACTTACTGAACATTCGTAAAGTGGGTTATGGCGTGCGTTCTATTGATGATTTAAGGCAGCCAGCACAGCCGTGCCCAGTTGCTCAGCCTGCGGCTTCAACCACAGTGAATCAATCGCAAATCAGTATTTTAGATGATGACCGTTTTCGTCAGCCAGTGACGGCTTCTGCACCTATTTCTCATGTAGCAGACAACCGTTTTAGCACGGCGGAAATTACGCAAGCTGTTGTTTCACAAGGTGATATCACCGAAGAAAATGTTGAGCAAATCATTAAGGCCGTTCTCGGTCGCCTAAATAAGTAATTCATTGAAATAAGGCGGTATAAACCATGATTTTGGCAAAAGTAATCGGACATGTTGTCGCAACGCAGAAATGCCAAGAACTTAGCGGAAGCAACTTATTGATGGTCGCTGCGCTGGGGGATGATCTTGAACCGTTGAAAGACCGAACGTATGTGGCGGTAGACAGCGTCGGTGCAGGTATCAACGACATTGTGTTAGCTGAAGAGTACTTCGCGTTGAACAAAGACAAATACAAAGCCATGTCAGTGGTTGCCATTGTTGAAAAGGTTTATACCAAGGAGTAAACAACAGCATGAACCAGTTTCTCATTAAACCGCGAGTTCAATTTGGTGCTAATGCACTGGATTTTATCTCACAAATGCAAGCTCAGCAGGTTTTTATCGTGACCGATAAAGCCATGGTGAAATTTGGCTTAGCAGAGGAAGTCACTCGTCGGTTAACACACTCAGGCATTGCGTTTTCAATGTATGACGATGTCCTGCCAGACCCTGATATTTCAGCCATCGTAAAAGGCATGAAAGTCATGGACGTGCAATATCCCGATGTGGTGATTGCACTGGGTGGCGGCTCAGTGATTGATGCGGCGAAAGCGATTATTTACTCCTTATGGCACACGAAAAGCGACGCCAATCGGGCAAAACCGCAGTTTATTGCAATCCCAACAACCAGCGGCACAGGCTCTGAAGTTACCTCATTTTCAGTGATTAAGTCCCACTCTGAAAAACTGGTGCTAGTGGATGAGTTTATGTTGCCCGATGTGGCGATCCTCGACCCTGTTCTCGTGAAATCCGTGCCTGCGTCGATTACCGCAGATACAGGGATGGATGTGCTTTGCCATGCATTAGAAGCGTATGTTTCCCGCACTGCATCTGATTTTTCTGATGCGCTAGCGGAAAAAGCGGTGCAGCTGGTTTTCGGTCACTTAATTGACTGCTACCGCGAAGGTGGCAATTTGCTTGCTCGCGAAAAAATGCATAACGCCTCTTGCATCGCAGGAATGGCATTTACTAATGCTTCCCTTGGGATCACGCACAGTTTAGCCCACGCATTAGGCGGTGTATTCCACATTCCACACGGCCGAGCCAATGCGCTATTGATGGCACATGTGGTGGCATTTAATGCCGAGTTAGAAGGGCGTTGTGATAGCGAAGCCGCAAAACGTTACGCTCATCTCGCGAAAAACTTGAATTTACCCTCTTCAACAATACGTGAAGGCGTTGAAAGCTTAATTATGGCAATCAACGTATTGAAAGATGAAATGAATATGCCAAAAGGCATTCAAGCCACAGGCATTAATGAAACCGATTTTAACGCCCGTTTAGGGGAAATGGTGGGGCAAGCACTGCGTGATAGTTGCACTCCGACCAATCCACGGGATGTGAACCAAGTGCAACTTGAAACGCTATATCGGCAATCTTTTTAACAGCCGCAAGCTGTTAGGTGATGAACAACAAACTAGAACGAACATCAGGATAGGCTAACATGACTAAATATGCTCTGACCCCACGCGTAAAAATGCTGGCTGAACGCTTAAGTGCCCGCAATAGCTCAATTATTACTGAACGTGCCAACATTTTAGAAGCACTGGAAAACCAACTTTCGGGTGCACCGCAGGCAATAAAACCTGCTCAACGTTTTTATGAATTTATCCGTCATTTCCCTGCGTTTATTGCGCAAGATGAATTGATTATTGGTAGTCAATCGTCCACACCGCGTGGCGCGATTTTCTTCACTGAAAACGAAATTCACAGCAACAGTATTTACACCTTCTTAGCAGGGGACAGCACCGTTGATGCCCCTGACTATTTAGCGGTACTGAACATCGGTTTTTTAGAAATTAAATCCCAATTGGAAAACCGAGTCAGAAACATCGGTAGTGCAGTCAGTCGTAATAGTATTGATGAGGCAAATAATTGCCGCGCTGCAATTTATGCATGTGATGCAGCAATTCATTTTGCACAATCCCTCGCGTCAAAAGCGGAAAGTATGGCAGCGGTGGAATCAAACCAATATCGCCGTTTAGAACTGCAAGAAAGCGCGGCGATTTTACGTAATGTTCCTGCCAAACCTGCACAAACCTTTAAAGAAGCTTGCCAAGCATTCTATTTATTGCAGCTTATTTTACATCTGGAAAATGGCAGTTACGCGGTTAACCCAATGGGCTTCGACAAAGCGGTTTATCCGTTCTACCAACGGGACATCGAGCAAGGCCGTTTAACACCAGCCCAAGCGTATGAAGTGGTTGAAAGTTTATGGCTGAAATTGGCTGAGCTTTCTGAAGTGCGTTCGACAAAAGTGGTGGATGGCTACCCAATGTTTGATGCATTAAAAGGTGGCGTATATTTAACCGACCCTCACGTATGCATTAATGAATTATCCGCCATGATGTTATCGGCTCATGAAAATATCATGGCCGTCAATAATGGGTTAAAAGTCCGCTTATATTGCGGCCAAGCAAGCACGCAACCGCAATATTCTGCGCCGAATGCCAGCTATGTTGCACCGTCTGCACAAGCTGAGACAGAATTTAAAGTAATGGAAGGGCTGACCCCGCGTTTACAACGCCTGCGTAACCGCTATTTAGAAGCGCGCCCAAGTGTTTCTATCTACCGTGCTTTAGCCTTTACTGACGTTGTCAAAAATAACCCAGGTTTACCGCCGATTTTACTGCGTGCAAAAGCATTCCGTCGCGCATGTGAAACCGCACCAATCTTAATCCAACCAGAAGAATTAATTGTTGGGCATCCGTGTGGTAAGCCACGTGCTGGTGCATTCTCCCCAGATATCGCATGGCGCTGGGTGGTTGAAGAGCTCGACACCATGAGCACACGCCCACAAGACCCATTTGTTATCTCTGAAGAAGACAAAAAAGTCATTCGTGAAGACATTGCACCGTTCTGGGAAGGCCGTTCATTAGATGAAATCTGTGAAGCACAATACCGTGAAGCGGGTGTGTGGGAGTTTAGTGGCGAAACGTTTGTCAGTGATTTGTCTTACCACCAAATCAACGGTGGGGGTGATACATGCCCAGGCTACGATGTCTTGTTATTCACCAAAGGCATGAATGGGATCAAAGCGGATGCACAGGCGAAACTGGCTGAGCTTAGCATGGAAAACCCAGAGGATATCGACCGTATCTATTTCTACAAAGCCTCTATTGAAACTTGTGAAGGTGTTGTGTCTTACGCGCACCGTATTGCAGAACATGCTCGTGAGTTAGCCGCAAAAGAAACAGACTCAAAACGCCGTGAAGAGTTATTGACTATCGCACAAGTAAATGAAAACGTGCCAGCAAATCCGCCTGTGACCTTGCAAGAAGCCCTACAAAGCATTTGGACAGTAGAATCCCTGTTTGAAATCGAAGAAAACCAAACGGGTTTGTCTTTAGGGCGCCTCGATCAATATTGCCTGCCAATGTATGAAAACGACATCAAAACAGGCCGTTTAACACAAGACCAAGCGCTGGAAATGATGCAGGCGTTTATCATCAAATGTGCTGAATTAATGTGGATGTCCAGTGAGTTAGGCGCGAAATATTTTGCGGGTTACCAGCCGTTTATCAACTTAACAGTAGGCGGGCAAAAACGCTCGGGGGGCGATGCGTGTAATGACCTAACTTATTTAATTATGGATGCGGTGCGTTTCGTTAAGGTGTACCAGCCATCACTGGCTTGCCGTATCCATAACCAATCACCACAAAAGTACATGGAAAAAATTGTCGATGTTGTTAAAGCTGGTATGGGCTTCCCTGCCTGCCACTTCGATGACTCCCACATCAAAATGATGTTACGTAAAGGTTTTGACTTTGAAGATGCGCGTGATTATTGCTTGATGGGTTGCGTTGAACCTCAAAAATCAGGCCGAATTTATCAATGGACTTCAACAGGTTACACCCAATGGCCAATCGCGATTGAGTTTGTCTTAAATCGTGGGCGCATGGTGCTGTTTGATAGTTACCAAGGCTTAGATACAGGTGAACTGCGTGACTTGAGAACTTTTGAAGATTTTGACCGCGCAGTGAAACAACAAATCGCTCATATCGTCCGATTATCCGCGGTCGGTACGGTGATCAGCCAACGAGTACACCGTGATGTTGCACCAAAACCATTAATGTCTTTGCTGGTGGAAGGCTGTATGGAAAAAGGGAAAGACGTTGCCGCAGGTGGTGCGATGATTAACCACGGTCCAGGTTTGATTTTCTCTGGTCTTGCAACCTACGTCGATTCAATGGCAGCCATTCGTAAGCTGGTTTATGAAGACAAACGTTATACCCTTGAACAAGTACGTGATGGCCTATTAGCTAACTTTGAAGGCTATGACGAACTGCGCCGCGACTGCTTGAACGCGCCAAAATTTGGTAACGATGACAACTATGTTGACCAGTATGCGCTGGATATTACGGAGTGGACAGAGCGCGAGTGCCGCAAATACGACATGTTGTATTCCACACTTAGCCACGGAACCTTATCGATTTCGAATAATACTCCAATCGGGGAATTAACCGCAGCGAGTGCGAATGGACGTTTAGCTTGGATGCCATTATCAGATGGTATCAGTCCAACGCAAGGTGCGGATAAACAAGGCCCAACCGCCATCATTAAATCCATCAGCAAGATGAATGTGGAAACAATGAATATTGGCATGGTGCATAACTTTAAGTTCTTAAAAGGCTTGTTGGATACGCCTGAAGGCCGCCACGGCTTAATTACCTTGCTAAGAACAGCTTCTATTTTAGGAAATGGCCAAATGCAATTTAGTTATGTCGATAATGAAATGCTGAAAAAAGCGCAGCAAGAACCTGAAAAATATCGTGATTTAATCGTTAGGGTCGCAGGTTACAGTGCTTACTTCGTCGAACTCTGCAAAGAAGTTCAAGATGAAATTATTAGCCGTACTGTGATTGAGAAGTTCTAAATCGATATCGGCAGGTATGGCAACATACCTGCCACTTCATAATAAAAACGATAAATTTTTCAATGTGTTGAGGTGTGATGATGAGCGCTGCAGATATTAAAGGTCGGATATTTAATATCCAAAAATATTCCATTTATGACGGTGATGGTATACGCACGCTGATCTTTCTTAAAGGGTGCAATATTCGTTGTCCCTGGTGTGCTAACCCTGAGGGATTAAGCAGCCAGTTTCAAGTGATGTTTTCCCATGATAAATGCGTCAATTGCGGTAAGTGTGTCGATGTTTGCCCAACAGGTATTCATTACAAAACAACCAATGAGCAAGGTGAACAAATTCACCGTGTTAATCGCAGCATTGATTGTATTGGTTGTCGTAAGTGTGAAGAGGTGTGCATTGGCGGTGCGCTGGACATTATGGGCAAAGATGTCACGGTTGCCGAAATGATGGAAATCATCATGCAAGACTATGATTTTTATATTTCTTCTGGTGGTGGTGTCACGATCGGTGGTGGGGAAATGAGTCTACAAACCGATTTCGCCGTTGAACTGCTGCGTGAATGCAAAAAAATGATGATCAATACCGCGGTAGAGACCCAAGGGACAACATCATTAGCTAACTATGAAAAGCTCGCTCAAGTCGTCGATTTATTTTTGTATGACATCAAACACATCGATAGCGCACAGCATAAAAGTATCTTTGGTATTGGTAACGAAAATGTACGCCAAAACCTTGAAAGACTTATTGAATTAGGTGCAAACGTGGTGGTGAGGATGCCGTTGGTGCGTGGGTATAACGATTCGTATGACGCAATCACGGGGGCCATTGAATACGCGATGGCGCTATCCAAACGCGGTAATGTAAAACGTATCGATATTCTACCTTACCACCAGTTGGGACGCGGTAAATACGACAAACTGGACATGATTTATCCAGTAAAACAAGACCCAACCTATAGCGCAGAAGAACTCGATCAATTGGAAGCGTTCTTTAAACAGTTTGATTTTGATATTCGACTGGTTCGTCACTAAGTAGGAGAGACAGATGAAAAGTTTAGGTGTTATTGAAACGCGGGGACTGACATCCGCGATACAGGCAGCTGATGCGGCGTGTAAGGCCGCCAGTGTAGAAATTGTCGGCTATCGTAAAATTGGCTCTGGCTTAGTATCCGTTTGTTTTCAGGGGGAAATCAGCGCAGTGCGCACCGCCGTTGATCACGGTATTGAGGTGATCAGCGATAATCAATTATGCGTAGGCTCACTCGTGATTGCACGCCCTGAAGAAAGTGTAATTACAAAATTATTAACAGTAAAAAGTAAAAAGGGCGAGTTAGAAAAAAGTGTCGAACAAGCTGAAAAGCCGCAAGAAAAGCTTGTGGTTGAGGAAAAATCCGCACCAGAGGTGACGGAAAATAGTATTAAAGAGCCTAAAAATGACCTGCGCAAAGGTAAAAAATCATGATGAATGAGCAATTGATGGGCAAAATTTTGTCTCGTCTTTCAGCATACAACCCAGCGAATGGAATGCAATCTGCTATAGCAATCCCAGTGGGGGTATCTAATCGCCATGTACACCTTTCGCAGCAGGATGTCGAAGCCTTATTTGGTCAAGGTTATCAACTCACTCCGTTTAAAGATCTCAAGCAGCCAGGGCAATTTGCGGCGAAGGAATGTGTAATGGTTGTTGGGCCAAAAGGCTCAATCAGCAAAGTCAGAGTGTTAGGCCCTGTGCGCCCAAAAAGCCAGTTAGAGGTTTCGAAGGCCGATTGTTTTGCTTTAGGGATTAAAGCCCCCGTGAGGGAATCAGGGGATTTAGCCGATTCAGGTAGTGCATTGTTAATCGGCCCAGCTGGTTATGCAAACCTTGAATCTCAAGTGATTTGTGCACAACGACATATTCATATGAATACGATAGATGCCAGAGCATTAAACGTGGTGAATGGACAAAAGGTCAATATTCGTACGGAAGGTGAGCGTCGTTTAGTATTTGATGAAGTTGTTGTGCGTGTAGATGAGCGCTTTTCTCTTGAGTTTCATATTGATACTGACGAAGCCAATGCAGCGGGTCTGCGCAATAATGACAGCGTATTTATTGTTGGTTAAGGGACGGTGGCAAGGTGAATGAAAAACAGATTGAACGGATAGTTGAACAGGTATTAAGGCAACTAAACCCGCATGTTCTTGTGGTGTTATCCCCTGTAGAAGGCTACCAACAGGCGATTTACCAACGGTTAACGCAATTTTTATCGGTTTCTTTTTCGCTCTATGCCACCCAATTAATGCCTGCAACACCTTATTTTGCACAGTGGGCAACATTGGGAACAATATTAGATAAAAATACGTTGCATCTAAATGCATTAAGAAACTACCACTGTGTATTTTTACCTTTTATTGATGCCAAGGTGGTTGGTGAAGTCGCAAACGGCTTATTTACCAGCGAAGAAAGCCAACTGATTTTGCATGCGCTTGCACAAAATATTCCTGTGCTGGCATTAAAACATCATTGCTGCCCAGAGAGTGAACTCAACCAAATTTTAGGTTTAGATAAAAATAAAAAATACAATAATATTATTAAAGAAAATATGTCGAAACTTATTTCATTAGGTGTGGAGTTTAATACGCTAAATGAAATTGAAGGTAAATTATTGATAAATGATTTTAACCAAGAGTTGAAACCTAAAAATAACTATCAAAAAAATCGCTATATTACTTTAAAGGAAGTAATGAAAGACCCTGGAGGGTATATTGCGAGTAATAATAAATTAACTGATTCAGCTGTCGATTATTTAAAGTCTTTAAAGTCTTTAAAGAAATAAAACATCAAAATTAATTAAATCTAATTTTTCTATTTATTGTAGGAGTATTATCTATGTCCCCTAAAGCAAAATCATGGCTTTGGATGCTGGCGGTTATTATTTCAGAAACCTCAGCAACCTCTACATTGAAAATGTTTGATAATAGCGAAGGGACTACAAAGTCCTTATTATTAGCACTGATTGTTATACTGTATGTTGTTTGTTATTACTCACTTTCTCGAGCTGTTAAATATATCCCTGTAGGTTTAGCGTATGCAACATGGTCAGGCACTGGGATTCTTATGGTATCTACACTTGGCATGCTGTTCTATGGGCAACATCCTGATACTGCAGCAATGATCGGTATGGCGGTGATTGCAAGTGGAATTGTGATCATGAATCTGTTCTCCAAAATGGGGGCAGATGAAGAAGACACAGAAGAGCCAAATAAAGAAACGAAAGAGTCATTATTATCCACCAATAATAAAGCCGTTCATTAATTAAATTTTAAGGGGAAAATTATGTTTACTGGATTTTTATGGCTAGCACTTTCGATTGGTTCTGAAATAACTGGAACCTCAATGATTAAAAAAACCAATAGTTTTAGCAAATTAGGGCCTTCTATTTTAGTGATCATTGCCTATTGTTTATGTTATTTCGCACTGACTCGTGCAATGGGGTATATCCCTGTAGGTGTAGCTTATTCATTATGGTGTGGATTTGGTATTGTTGGTGTGACATTAGTTTCTATGATTTTATATAAACAAAAACCAGACTTTCCTGCGGTATTTGCCATGGGGTTAATTATCTCTGGTGGGATAATTATGAATACATTCTCAACAATGTAAGTCTTGTTTTATTTTTGCTCTTTATCTCATTCATTGTTTGCCCTCAATTGTTTTTTGTTGAGGGTTATTTTTTTGCAAATCACCTGAGGTCACTGATTTTTTCTCAATATAAAATGATTGTTTGACGATAATGCCTTTGGCTTGTCCTATGCTAATTTAGTGACCAACAGTGATTTAGTTTAGGAATGGAAGTATGCAAATTATTGAGTGGGATGATTTTACCCGTGTTGAAATGCGTGTTGGCACCATTATTAGTGCAGAGCTAAATAGTAAAGCAAAGAAACCCGCATACGTGATGGAAGTTGATCTTGGTGAGCTGGGTATCAAACGCTCTAGCGCACAAATTACCGTGAATTACACCCCTGAAAGCCTAATCGGCAAGCGCATTCTCTGCGTCTGTAACTTTGAAGTAAAACGTATAGCAGGGGTTAAATCTGAAGTGTTAATAACAGGGGCTCCTGATGAAAAGGGCGCTATTGTGTTAGCCGAGTTTAATTTACCACTCCCAAACGGCGCTTTACTCGCTTAATGCTCAATGCTCGTCATACTTCGTTTTATCGCGTTGTTGGCTTCACTCACTCGCCCTAGTCACATACTTTTGTATGCTCCTAGGATCTCGTTTGCTTGCTGCCTAGCGATAAAACGAATTATATAGAGCATTCAATTTGATATAACTTTTCGTTATATTTATTTTAATTCTCAAGTGATGACATATTGGCATCACTGCCATTTATAGGTAAAAAGGTTATACTGCTATTATCTGTATCAGTAGGAGTGTTTCCTTTGCGATTACCTGAACTGCATTTTCGACAATATTCTGACGAGGTCATTTCTCATCAACACGATGGGCAGTGGCAAGTCGTATTGTCGTTGTCAGGGCAAATGGAAATCAATATGCATCGGCAGCATTTTCAATTAGATGCAGGGAAGGGTATCGTGATCCCGCCAAGTGTGAGCCATGCGTTTAGCGGTCAAGAAGGTAATAAAAACTATGTTTTGGAAATGCCTGCAACGGCGCAGTGGGCATTGGACGAGAAAATGACCCAATTTGCTCTGACACCTTCAGCAATTGGTTTGCTTCATTGGTTACAAAGCTTTCCCCAAGCACCTGAAAATAATTTTGCGGTGGCACGTTTACTGTTGGCGCAATTAAAACCCGAAAGTCAGTGGATTGATACCGTTTCTCAGTGGATTGAGACTCGGCTACATTTGCCCATTAGTTGTGAAGATATGGCATTCGCTTTTTGTATGTCAGTCAGTACGTTACAAAGAAAAGTAAAAGCGGAAACACACTTAACGGTGATGCAATTTATTCAACAAAAGCGGATGGAAGCTGCGGGGAGTTTATTGCTCACAAATAGCAGTATAGAAACCATAGGCCTTTGTGTGGGTTATGATTCACACTCTGCATTTAGCCATGCGTTTAAGAAATACTATGGCAAAACCCCTCTTGAATATCGAACTCAAGCGATAATACCCCGTTAGAGATACCTCTCAGTTTTTGCCAATATGTGTTGAAATTGACTGTGAATATTCACCCTGTAAAAAATCGGTATTGACCCCCGCTTGCCTTAATTTTAATTCAAGCAGCGCGAGTTGTTTGCTCACATTGACATAATTAGGGTCATCAACCGACAGTCCTTGAAGTAGATGGCTCAGTGTTAGCGCGTCTTTTCTTTGCTGTAATTCAGCAGGTAAATATCCCGAATTCTTTAATAAGCGATATCCAGCCCTTAGCTCAGGCGGAACCAGGCTGTCATCTTCAAGCTGCAAAGCTTTACCTTCCCCAGCTAAATTTGAAAGTTCACCTCTACTTAGCGCTTCTTGAATATGGCGTTCAGCCCAAAGGTCGATAACTGACATGATAGAGGCTCCATGAGTTGTTTTTTACTATTATAACCTTCTATATCAATATAAATAAATTGGCAGATTATTCTTTATTAAGCTTGTTATTCCGAATTATAAGCAAGGTTTTATCGAGTGTTTATAAATAAGGGTTTTACGATTTATATAAAATAAAACTGCTAAAAAATGATATTTAATTAGTGATAAATGACGAAAAAAAGCCATAGATAATATGAAAATTGTTATGTTGACCACACTTATCGAAATTAATTTACCAAAATTATTTTGGTTGTAATTATCCTCTTTGGCTAAATTAATAATATTAATAGCTAATAAAAATGAGTTAGTCCTAATCATGTTGAATTTTATGTCTGATTTGTATGAATTTTGTTGATTTAGAATTATCTATTTGTAAATAGCAAAAAGCAAAAACATTGTGTAATGTCCGTTTTTCTTGTTTATAAGGAGAAAATATGGAACAAAAAAAGCAAGAGGGAAGCCGTTTTTTACGAACGGTTGAGTGGCTAGGCAATGCTCTACCACATCCTGTTATTTTATTTATTATTTTAATTGCGATTTTATTAGTTTCCTCAGCAATTGGTCAGTACTTCGGTGTAAGTGTGCCAGACCCTCGTCCAGAAGGTGCAAAAGGGCGCGCAGAAGATGGTATTATTCATATTGTGAGTTTATTGGATGCCGAAGGGATCCGAAAAATTATTGCGAATGTCGTCACCAATTTTACAGGCTTTGCACCGTTAGGAACGGTACTAGTCGCATTATTAGGGGTAGGGATTGCTGAACGAGCAGGTTTACTTTCCGCTGCCATGCGTTTGGTTGTCACCAAAGCCCCACGAAAATTAACCACAATGGCGATCGTGTTTGCTGGGATCATGTCAAATACCGCGGCAGAGTTAGGTTATGTGGTACTTATTCCGCTCGCAGCTATCATTTTTCATTCATTAGGTCGCCACCCTTTAGCAGGCCTTGCGGCCGCATTTGCTGGGGTTTCCGGTGGTTATTCAGCAAACTTATTATTAGGTACGGTTGACCCATTATTGTCGGGTATCACTCAACAAGCAGCACAAATCATTGACCCAACTTATATCGTGGGCGCAGAAGCAAACTGGTACTTTATGTTTGCGAGTACGTTTTTAATTACTATTTTAGGTTATTTAATTACTGAAAAAATTGTTGAGCCACAATTAGGCCCATACACGGGTGGTGCTGTTGATGAGGATGAAAATAGCCTCTATGCCTCGGCAAATGTTACTCCGTTAGAGAAAAAAGCCTTATTTTGGGCATCTGTGACTTTTTGGGGATTGGCTGCAATTTTAGCGTTAATGGTAGTACCAGAAAATGGAATATTACGTAACCAAGACACTGGCTTAGTCAGTAACTCACCGTTCTTAAAAGGTATTGTGGTCTTTATTTTTGTTTTCTTTGCTGTTCCCGGTATTGTGTATGGCTATATAGCAAAAACTATGCGTTCGGATAAAGATATTGTTGATGCAATGGCGGGCGCGATGAGTACGCTAGGTTTATACCTCGTCATTATTTTCTTTGCTGCACAATTTGTTGCCTTCTTTGGCTGGACCAATATTGGGCAAGTTATCGCAGTTAAAGGTGCCAATTTCTTAAATAGTATTGATCTTCATGGTGGTGTACTGTTTATTGGCTTTATTCTTATCTGTGCATTTATTAATTTAATGATCGGCTCAGCATCAGCTCAATGGGCAGTAACCGCACCAATTTTTGTTCCAATGTTGATGTTAGCGGGTTATGCACCGGAAACCATTCAAGCTGCATATCGTATTGGGGATTCTGTCACCAATATTATTACGCCGATGATGAGCTACTTTGGTCTGATTATGGCGATTGTGGTGAAATATAAGAAAGATGCGGGGATTGGTACATTGGTTTCAATGATGTTGCCATATTCGATTATCTTCCTGATAGGCTGGTCATTGTTCTTTATTGTCTGGGTATTTGTATTAGGTATTCCTGTTGGCCCAGGTTCCCCAATTTATTTTACGCCAGGAAGTTAATGACTATTTAACTTTTATGGCATAAAAAGACCCCCAATAATTGGTTGTCCAACTATTGGGGGCACTTTTATAACCACTTTTTTATTCGATAAATTATCAGGTAATATTTTACCTATACCATGCGGATCCCTTCGAACGGATTCCACCCATCAAGTCCCTTGGTTTCTTTTATATAATAAGCATAATTAGCAATCATCGCCCATAGAGCTGAAATCCCGACGGAAAGGCCGGTATAAGCTCCATTAGGAATCGTACCACCAATCATAAAATCAATGACATTGAGCACCAGACCTAAACCAATAGAAATCCCCAGTAGGACTAAACCTTTTTTCCATAATCCTAAAATCAAAAAATAAATAATACCGAAGAAAAAGGCGAAGAAATTCATGCTAATGAGCAGGCGTCCACCGAAAGACTCCGCTTTCAATGCGGCTTTAAACTCTGGCGTATCGGGTGCTCCATGAGTGTCAAAAAAGTTAAAGCGCTTCTGCCATTTCTCAGAATATTGTTTTTGCTCCATTTTATCCCTTTGTGATTAACTAATAAAAATTATGTAAATGATAACGAAATATATAGAGTATGGAGGTATGAATAATCTGAATAATCACAATAGTTAAGATGTTTAGTTCAGAGCCCAATAAAACCTTAAGAAAGTTTATAGTCTTAAGGTATCTTATTTTATAAGCATAGGTTTCACCAAAACTTGGCGATATAAAATTTCATTAAAACGTAAATGTTAACATTCAGTTAATAAACAAAATTTAGCATTGATGATTTATCAGATAAAAAAACTGTATTTTTAGGATATGTGAGATAAGTAACCATATTTGATGATGGCGTTTACCCGAAAAATGACGAGTTCGCTAGATAATGTTTCATAAACCTTACTTATATTAAGTGTGGATCATATATTAATAGTCAAAAATCAGAGATTTTAATAAATAAAATTAATGTTTAGTTTTATTTATTACTCGTATGTGAGTTTGTTATTTTTATTTTATTTAATTAGTATTGCTCGCAGTTAGTTATTCTTATGTTATTCAGTATCTACTTTGTATTTTTCAGAAAGGAAATAAAAATGGCAGCTAGATATCCTATTGCCAAAATAGTAGGGAGCAGAATAAAGAAGCTTAGAAGGGAGTATGGACTAACGGGAACTGAAGTGGCAATGGCTTTGAATGTTAGTCAACAACAGTTTTCTCGTTATGAACGAGGTATTAATAGAATAGATATCGATTCATTAGTTATGATTGCAGACTTCCTTAAAGTCAGTGTACATTATTTCCTTGAAGATATAGATTTAGAGCAATCAAAAAATTGGATCTCTGAATATAATTCATTATTAAGTCATGGTTTTTATTCAAAAAATAAAAAAAATGAAGATTAGTATTTGTTTTAAGGATCTCCTTATATTTACGGTTCATGTTAGTGGTTATATTACTTCACATGTTATCGGACATCTCAAGTCATTAAAATAATGATACGAATAAAGTTAACTGAATTCTAGTTATATCAATAATACTATTGGTATGGCTGTGTACCAACTAAGGTATTGCCTTAGTATATATTAATAATATCATGAAATAAGGGTTTAAAATGAAAAAGACGCTATTAGCATCTTCAATTATCGCATTAACATTCACTGCTGCATCAACTTCATTCGCTGCGGATGTAGGAAGTGGTACTATTGAATTTAATGGTACAGTGAATACTGGTGCTTGTACTATTGCTCCTTCTTCTGTTAACAAAGAAGTTCAATTAGGTTCTGTTCCAGCGGCATCATTACAAACAGCTGGTTCACAAGGTCCAAATGTTGATTTTACATTAGAATTAACGGATTGTATTTTGGACCCTACTGCAAGTGGTACTGATTATTCTAAAGTAACAGTTAAATTCACTGGCCAAATGGATGCAGCAGGCACTTTATGGGCAAGTACTGGTACTGCTACCAATGTTGGTGTGTTATTCCAAAATGCAAGTGGAGCAAATTTAAAAACAAATGATACTGTTGAGCAAAGCTTAAATGCAGGGACAAATGTTATTAATTTATCTGCTCGTATGCAGGCATTAGGTGCAGCTACTGCCGGTTCTGTTAAATCTACAGTCGCTTACGTTTTAGATTACCAATAAGTATTAATATAAAAATATTAAAAAAATAATAAATCTTATATTTGCTGATTATGCTGTGTATAGCAATTGCTTCACAGCATTTTCAGTTATATGAGTTAATTCAATAAATCCATTATAGAATATTGCGGCTAATGAAAAAGAACAATTTTAATAAAAACATAGTGACTAGTTTAGTATCTAGTTTATTGTTTTACACTTACTATGTTAATGCGGATTCTGTTCAATTTAATGAAGACGCATTATCTATTTTGGGTAATACTAATATAGATCTAAGTGCATTTGAGAAAAATAAAATTAGTGAAGGTTCTTATTTTTCTAATGTATCGGTAAATGGTCGAAGAATTAATTATTTTGATCAAATAAATTTTTTAAAAAAAGATGAAAATATACAACCTTGTATTTCTAGAAACTTAGTAGAAGTTATTGGGTTAAAAGAAGAGTTTATTAAAGAAGTGCCTACATGGGAAAATGGTCAGTGTTATGACCTTACATCTCAGGATAAAAACATTCAGGCTAGATTCGATGATGAAAAGCAAGAGTTAATGCTTTCAATACCTCAAGCTTATTTTCAGTACTCTGATGAAAATTGGGTTCCGCCTATGCAGCGGGAAGTTGGGGTTAATGCACTCGTTTTGGATTACAACCTTGTTGAAAACTATATTAAATATAAGAATACTCGAAACATTAATAATTTTAGCTCATTCGGTTCTGTTGGTGCGAATGTAGGGCGTTGGCGTGTCCGCAGTAATTATCAATACCAAAAAGACTTTAATGATAATAAAAATGATAATTTTAAATGGGTACAAACTTATTTATTTACAGATTTACCTAGTTTATCCGCAAAATTTTTTGCGGGTAAATATTATACAGTAAGTAATGTATTTGATTCTGTACGTTTTAACGGTGTTAGTGTCTTTACTGATGAGAACATGTTACCGACTTCTCTAAGAGGGTATGCACCGAGTGTTACTGGAACCGCGACAAGTAATGCGACGGTTACTATCTCGCAAAATGGACGTATCTTGAATCAAATGAAAGTGGCACCAGGGCCTTTTTCAATTGATAACTTAAGTTCCTCTTTATCGGGGGCTCTTGATGTTAAAATTACAGAGGAAGACGGCTCTATACGTGAGTACCAAGTTTCTTCGACTAATATTCCATTTTTAACACGCCCAGGCATGGTGCAATATAAACTAAATGCAGGTCGGTTAGACCCAATGGGATATAAAAACATTAATGATGATTTTATATCAACTGAAGCTTCTTGGGGGATCCTCAATAATTTGTCTATTTTTGGTGGTGTTTTCGCAACCACTAATGATGAATACCATGCCTATAATGCAGGTGTTGGGGTAAATATGGAACGCTTTGGTGCAGTATCTTTTGATATTACACAGTCGAGAAACCAACTAGAGGATGTTGCTTTACATACTGGTGAAAGTTACCGTATTAATTATGCAAAACGTTTTTCAAATTCGAGTCGATTGGATTTAACAGGGTACCAATTTTCTAATGAAGGCTTTATGTCAGTGAATGACTATATTAGCTTAAAAGAAACTCCGTTAACGCCACATTATCGGCAGAAAAATGTATTTACGACTTCTTTTACACAACAACTCCCTGATTTACAGGCAGATATAAGTTTAAGTTATTCACGGGAAAGTTATTGGAAAGAATCAAAAAATAACAATACTCTTAATTTATCGTTTAATAAAACCATAAACACAAGTTTTATAAATAATGCGATTTTATCATTATCAATTGGTGAAAGTAGCTACGTAAAAGGTACACGCTCTAAGCAAGCATACCTTTCGTTAAGCGTCCCATTTGGTGGTGAAAGAAATTCACGGATTCAATACTTTAGTTCTTATAATGATATTGATAAGAAATATAATAGTAATATTAATTACAACTCTAAAATTAATGATAATAACGTTAGTTTAGGTTTATCAAGTAAAGACTTTTTTGAAAATGCGGCAATGAATGCATCCGTTTATCGTGATACGCAATATGGTACTGCACAACTAACGGGTTCCTATGGCGAAGACTACCATACATTAAGTGGGTCACTAGATGGCTCTTTGACCATTACCAGCCAAGGCCCAGTCTTACACCGACGAGTTTATGATAACCAAGCTCGTATGGTTATTGATACAGATAAAGCGAAAGGGGTATCAATTAATAAAAATGAATCAGTCACGAATGGGTTTGGTTTAGCCGCAATTAGTAATGTTCCAACCTATTATAGGTCGACCCAGTATGTTGATCTTAATAATGTACCAGACAATGTCAGCATTGATGACAGCGTGATTGAATCAAATTTAACTGATGGTGCGGTTGGTTATTCAAAGCTCAATACATTAGTGGGTGAAAAAGCGTTAGTCGCAATTAAATTCCCTGACGGCAATACGCCTCCATTTGGTGCTTTAGTTTATGGCTCTGATAATAAAAATGTATTGGGAATGATTGCAGAGGAAGGGCAAGTTTATTTAACTGGCTTCCAGCCAGACCAACAATTAACAGTTAAATGGAGTGGTGACCAGTCATGTCGAATTATGCTAGGTAAACAAACTCATTTAACCAGTAAAAATATAACCTGTAATAAAGAATAGAAAATTATGAAAAAACTTAAATTAATAATGAGTGCTTTAATTTTAATTAGCACATACACACATGCATCAATTTCTGTTGACCGTACTCGCGTTATTTATGATGAAGCAAGTAAAGGTGTTAGCGT
Organism: Providencia sp. PROV197; assembly: GCF_028479625.1. Classification (NCBI taxonomy): domain Bacteria; kingdom Pseudomonadati; phylum Pseudomonadota; class Gammaproteobacteria; order Enterobacterales; family Morganellaceae; genus Providencia; species Providencia sp. PROV197. The sequence continues at coordinate 51,795 of NZ_JAMPNZ010000020.1, read as the reverse complement.
TGTGATTGAAAATATTGATAAAAAAGATCCTTATTTAGTTCAATCATGGATCGAGAATGAAAATGGCGAAAAAATTTCAGAACCACTGATTGCTTTGCCTTTATTACAACGTGTTGAAGCGAATCAAAAAAAGCAGGTTAGAATTAGTTTGTCAAAAAATGATGTGAAAATACCGAGCAACCAAGAGTCATTATTTTACTTTAATGTCTTGGGTATTCCGCCGAAAACTAAGTTAGAAAATGCAGTTGAAATTGTCATTCAATCACGTTTTAAATTATTTTATCGTCCGAGTGAATTGAAAAAATACCCTAATAATGATTGGCAAAAAGAGTTGAAAGTGGAGAAAGTGGGAAAATCATTAAAATTAACTAACCCGACGCCCTATCACATTGTTGTGATTAATGTTAATGATAATGAATCTAAAGTTCCTGATTTTAAAGAAATTGTCGTGAAGCCAAATAGCAATGCAACATATTTACTATCAGATAAACAAGTGAAATCACCAAAAATGATTGTGACTTATATTGATGATTATGGAACACCAAACTTATTGAAATATACATGTAATACCACTTGTTCCTTGTCAAATGAAAAGGATAAGAGGTAAATTATGTTAATTTTGAACAAAATAAATACATTCACTATATTATTTTTATTTTTGCTAAGTTTTCAGTCAGTAGCTGCGGTTAATAATTGTGTACCGAGTTCTGGAGCTACATCTATAGAACAAGAATTAACCTTTGATATTACAAATAATAGTACTTCAATTCCAAATGGTACCTTATTGACATCAGCAATGAGCTCATATGTATCAGTGAGATGTGAGTTTACTGGCTCATCAAGTACAGCTAATGCAGTTTACTTTAAAAATACAATGCCGAATGCAATTAAAACATTGTTGATTAATAGTGGTGTCAGTGTGACACAACAAAATGTAATTTCATCTCCTAATCCAGTAACGATAACCAACCCAACTGTTCCAAATATTTATTTAGGGTATTGGAGTCAACCAGAGACAGGAACTACACGTAATATTGCTTTCATGTATAACTTCTATGTTTACAAGGGGGCTAATGCTCTTAAACCTTTTGATACTGGGTTATTTTTATTAGGAACTCATGTGGATTATTTAGGTAAGGATTTAGGCGGACCAACTTATGTGCGAATTAAAGGGGATTTAACCCTACTTTGCCCTACACCTGCGGTGAATATCACGGCTTCTAATGGGGGAAGCGTAAATTTTGGCACTATTTCACCAAAACAAATGAATGCGGGAGAGGTAGTTAGTCGAACTTTTAATTTAGGTATGTCAGTGCCACAAGACTGCGAAACAGGGCTGAATATATCAGTTCGTTTTGAACCAAATAATAATACGGTGCTAGGCGGAAAATATCTTGATATGGGTAATGGATTACAAACGCTATTAACCCGTAATTCAACTGATATTAACTATAATGAAAGTTACAGTATTGGTGAAATCATGCCACAATCACCGATTAGTGTCCCTTTTACTGCGACATTAAGCAAGATTGCAGGCAGCACCATCGCTTCAGGTCCGTTTTCTAAAACAGTTCGAGTTGTTGTTTCATATTAAGAGTGTTAATTGACATTTTTTCTATGGTGTTATATTGAATATACATATTCTGATGCTGAGTATTATTAAATGAAAAAACTCAAATTAGTATTAGTTGATGATCATCCCATTGTGCTTTCAGGTTTGAAAGATACACTTTCTCAATCAATGAATTTAGAAATTTTAGGTGCCTACACTCAGGATGCTGAACTATTTTCTTTTTTGAAAAAAAATGAGGTTGATGTGATCGTAACTGATTATATGATGCCTAATAATACCCAGTCTAGCGATGGCCAGAATTATATTCAATTTTTACGTCGTCAATACCCAAATATTGCCGTGATTGTATTAACGATGGTTTCTAACCCAATGATTATACAAATGTTATATGATTCAGGGGTGAGCGCGGTGGTGTCAAAAGAGGCACCATTAAGCGACCTGATGAAGGCTATCACATTAGCGGGGCAAGGCCGCCAATATCGTGTTCCTGTTGCAGATATGACAACGACATTAAAAAGCCGTAATGCGGTAACATTAAATGATAGGGTAAAGACATTATCACCTCGTGAACTTGAGGTATTGCGCCTTTTTGTTCAAGGAAAGCCTATTGTTGATATTGCAAAGCAATTAAACCGCAGTGATAAAACTATCAGCTTACAGAAAAATGCCGCAATGCGTAAATTGGGTGTTGATAATAATCAAGCGTTAATCAGTTATTGCCTTACACATCATTTATTTGACTGATTTTTTTTATCCAATTAGCTAATTGATTGCAGATATTCTGGTTAACCTGAATATCAATGTGTGTTGATGCCTGTGAGTCTAATGTTGCCTCAAACTCACGAAGCTCATTAGCTAATTCACGTTGTTCCACACTAATTAATGCGCCACGGATACGATGGGATAACTGTTTTATTTCATCAATATTGTTATCTTCAACAGCTTGGCAAAATTGAGTAATATCGGTAATAAAATGATGAATAATTTTTTCTCTATCTTCTCCATTTAGCGGGTTAATCATTTCTAGGGGAGCCATTTCTAAAGTTGATGAGGAGTAAATCGGGAATAAACGGTTGAATAATTGAATTAAGGTTTCTAGCTCTATAGGTTTTACAAGCCATGAATCCATTCCAGATTCTAGGCATCGCTCTTCTTCTTCTTTTAATCCGTTTGCAGTAACACCAATAATCGGACATGTTTCGCCTTCACTGCGCAGCTGCTGTGCAAGTTCATAACCATTACGATAAGGCATATTAACGTCTGTAAGGATGATATCGACAATTTCGTTATCCCAAATCACCAACGCTTCTTCACCATCATTGGCAATAAATACCTTACAACCGAGTAATTCAAGCTGCTCTTGTAGAACAACTTGGTTAATGGGGTTATCTTCAGCAATTAAAACGCGAAGCGGGTATTTATGCATGTGAGTTTGTATACGAGATGTTGGACAAATAAGGGATCTCTGTTCTTTATTATTTTGTAGTAAGAATAGCTGCTGATTTAATTCAGATAGTCGGAAATTCATCTCAGGGCTTACCCATTGTTGTCCATCCCAATGAGTCGGTAGAGGAAACGATGGAATTAAGATGCCGACAGCAATAACGGATGAGGTATCTATGGGGAGGCTATTTTCTGTGAAATAAACATTAGCCCCCCAACGTTTTAGCCATTGCGTTATATTTTCAGTCAATAATGGGTTTGGGGTTTGTAACCAAATATTGGTATTTTTTAGTGGTAGCCAATGTGGTTGCTGTATATCGAGTGCTAAAGGTAGTGTCACGAGAAACGAGCTACCAACCCCAACTTCACTCTGTAGGCTTATCTGCCCATCCATCAATTTAATGAGCTCAGAGCAAATAAATAGGCCTAAGCCAGTACCGCCATAGGCATGAATTTCTGAATGAGCTTGATAAAATGGCTCAAATAATTTTATTTGTTGTTCAGGGCTAATTCCAACACCGGTATCACTGACACGTATTAATATATTATTATTACTTCTTTTGAGTTCAATAGTAACCGTGCCCCTGTGGGTAAATTTAATTGCATTACTGAGTAAATTACCTAAAATTTGTTGCAGTCGAGCAGAGTCACCAATTCTATTTGCTTGTACGCTTGGGTCAATAACAGCAAATAGGAGTAACCCTTTTTGCTGAGCAATACCTTGATATAGTTGAACGGTTTGTTGTACTAATTCTAATAAATCAAATGGATGATTATGGATTTGAATTTGGTTAGCTTCTATTTTGCTAATATCTAAAATATCGCCAATTAATTGCATAAGTAGTTGGGACGTTGTTGATATTCTCTCAATAAAATGAGCTTGTTGAGGTGAAAGAGAGGTGTTTGCGAGTAATTCTAACGTACCGATTAGGCCATAAAGTGGAGTTCTTATTTCATGGCTCATTGTTGCTAAAAATGTCGATTTAGCTCGGTTGGCTTCTTCTGCAAGCCGCTTCGCATCATCAAGTTGTTTTTCAGTTTCTGCTTGGATGGTGATATCAGTAAATGCGCATAAAATAACAGGGCGCTGTTGGTAATAAGTTGCTGTACTCACAACATAGAGGACATGCTCCCCTGATTTTAAAGTCGTTTTAACGTGTTCTGTGTCAGAAAGAACCTTGACGAGTAATTCATTATATTCATTTGAGTCGTGGGGAGTAGATATATTGGTTATTTTTAGCCAGTAACGAGCTAACTCATTCGCGAAGCGTAACTGCTGGGTTTCTTTATCTATTACACATAGGCCGATAGGGGTTGTTGCGATAAGCGTTTGGTTGAATGCTTCATTTTCTAAGATGGCTTGCTGGGAGTCTATTGCGGGTTGTAATATTTTTCGCTGGTACCAGCGGTGATATCCCCATCCACAAAATAAACTAAAGAAAAGAGCGATAACTAAACTGATAGGAAACCACAGGTTGTCTTCAAAAAAAGCAGCATAACTAATTCTATAATATCCAGTCCATTCATTAGTTTTAGATGAAAGCTTAAGAACCAGGCCATCTTTGGTATAAAAAATACCTTCTAATGCTTCTTCCTCAGGCGCTTGGGTTGTTCCAAGTAACTGACCATATTTCGTATGAATTAGCCAAAATTGATGTGTGAGTGTGGGGTTTAACATTCGTTCCAGCACACTTAACCTAGCTTGGCTTAACATACTGACCGCATAAATATTTTTAGGGGAAATGTGAGCATTCTGCCATAAATGCTCATCAAAACCTGCGGGAATAATCCCGATAAGAATATTATCAAAAGGTACTGGACGTAACCAAATAATTTGTTTTAAATCAGTCGGTTGTGATTCTGAAAACTGAGCGTGGATAGCAGGTAAATTTTTCCTGACGTTATCAATAACGGAATAATATAAGTTTGGAGATATCGATTCATTTCCTAATACAGTGCCAACAGAAGGCACACTGATACTAATTTGGTCGTGCTCATTGACAAAAAATACAGCGGCGGCAGGGAAATAGGACCCACCCCAAAACGTGGAATAATAATCAGCTAAGTAAGCGCCTAAAGAAAATAATATACTGGGTACTCGGGAGCATTCTAAACTTCTATCACAGGCCAGCGTGAATGGCATTGCGACTAAAGACTCTTTACCTTCAAGTAAATGTAATGATAGCTTGGTTGGTAGTGATTGCTCTTGTATTGCATAGGTTCGGCTTTCAACTAGCTCTGATAGATCTTGGTTTTGCTTATTTAACGATCTTAAAAATTTCTCTTGCTCATTGATATAGCCTATTAGTGACCTAAAATCGACCTCTAACCGCCTAGTTTCTTGTTGGACAATTCGTTCTGCGCTCCAAAATAATGTTGCTATTAGAATAAACAACAAAGGAAAAGTAACAGTGAGTATGCTGTTTGTGCGTCCTGATGTGCGAGTTATCCTTGAAAATGCAGTCGGAGAAGGGGTAGGCATAGTGCTGTTCTCATCGATTATAGGCAAACTCCATAATTTTCATAATAATATAAAATAAACAAATTAAACAATATTTCTTTATGCCAAAGGTTAGACAATTGCTGAATTGTAATAGTCTTTCAAATCATCTAATTCCCAACCAAAACCATTTAAATTAGTGATATGGTGTGAAAGTTTAGGATGATGGCTAACGATATAGAATAGCCTATGGTAAAAATCTGGAAAGTTAATACCGAGTATAAGAATAAATTTAAATAATACATCTACGGTTAATGCATTCTCACCTCGTTCATAACGGGATAATTGCTGTTGGCTAATACCTAGCTCTTTCGCAATGCTCTCACCGCTAATTCCTAACTCTTGTCGGTATTCTTGTAAGCATTTACCAACTAGCTGGCTGATATAATAAGTTGTATCTTTTTTCTTTTTCATGTGGAAACTTGACCCTAGTATCATTGATTCATAAAACTATTTTTATCTTGAAGAGTAAATTATGACAAAAATAAGATTTTAGAATATAAGGTATTCCTTAATTAAAAATAATGTTAAGTCATTTATTTCAGGTTCATATGTAGAGACTTATTTTAAGCATTATAGTTATTTTCTTTTTATTTCAGAGAACTATTTTTGTTACTCAACAGTATGTTAAGTATTGATTGTGAATTGCTTGGTAAGGTTTAGTTGACTTATTGCATTAAGGCTTGGCTACATTCTCATTACAAATTATTATTATTTATTGTTTAATATTGTATTTGATTATTTTTTTAGCTCAATAGATGGGAATAAAAAATGATATTATAGTTTTTTAGTGGTTTATTTGAATAACTATTAATATAAAAACTTATTTTTAGGTTTTTAAATGAGACAACAAGCCAGTAAATACACGTAATAAGAGTGAGTGAGCGCCATTTAATGGATGAAATGAGAAAAGGGTGAGAATAATAATCTAGTTATAAACCTTAGCGTTTGGCTTTTTCTAGTTCCCTCCTAATTATTTAGTATAAGTTAAGCCAATTAACTTTGGTTTATGGTTATTTTTATATCTATATTCTGTATATAGGCTTATTACTCATAGCTTGCAAACAGAGAGTATAGAGAAATAGGTGTTTAGATGAGAGTAAAGGCCATTCCGTGTCTTTAGCCTAGTTAGCTAAGTATGAGTGTTTGAAAATACAAAAGCAAAAACCCGCCTTTTGGGCGGGTTCTTTAAATAGTGGTGCCCGGACTCGGAATCGAACCAAGGACACGGGGATTTTCAATCCCCTGCTCTACCGACTGAGCTATCCGGGCAACGGGGCGCATTAAACCGTATTCAGCTGTTTGCGTCAATGAGTTTTTAATAAAAAAACGTTTTTTTTTACTGAGTGTTTTCTTTTTCAGCAAAAGGTGATTGTTTAACGTGCTAATGTGGCTTTTTTAGCTTAGCGCCCCTTTTTTACGGCATAATGCGATCGTCAAAATATCTTCAGAAAGGTGCTGCGCTGTTTCAACATCTTGAATGTCACGTTGGACTAATAAACGGTTTAAGCACCCTTCGAGAACCAGTTCCATTTGGTTTGCAACAAGCTCAGAGTCTTCGATATCAAGTTCATCCAATAAATTTTTGGTAAAATTAAAGGAATTGTCTTTTTGTAGGCGACTGAGCTGGTGAATCGGGTGCTCTGAATCGGGGTAATAATTACAAGCAGAGATAAATAAACAGCCTGGAAAACGCCCCTCACTCACTTTCTCGGACAATTGTTGGTAACGGGCCATTAATTTCTGCTGTGGGCTTAGCGTTTCCTCTAGGAGCGTTTGGCGCTGCCATACTTCAATTTGTTGTCCATGAAAGCGCAAGCAATCATAAATAAGGGCTTCATCATCAGGCCAAAATTGGCGAATAGTCGAAAAATCAGATTCAATTTCACTGAGTAAATTTTCTGTTGATGCGGATAACCCCTGAATTTCTAACTGGTTTAATGCATGGCTTAAAATTGTTTCGCGCTGGATAGGCATTATGAACTCCATCGGCATCGTGTCTGTTTTTTTCATCATAGCAATGATCAATATTGAATTATAGCGCTTTGCTCAATAGCAATGGAGCTGGCGGAGCTACATAAATGAATAAACGGGGCATTTTTTGTAGAAAGGCGGGAGGAACAGGAGGGGGAAATATCCCCCCTGAATCTAAATTGACAGTGAATATCAAATTTAGACTGGAACGTTAATTAATCAAATTCGCCGCTAGCGCAACATCGATATAATAAAACTGAAAAATTTTCTTCATAAAATCATCGACATCATGCTTTCTTAACTCAAGGGCTTGTAAGATATCTAACAGACCTTGTATGGTGATGGCATTTTTACCCCTTTCGTAACGAGAAATTTGTTGCTGGCTAATGCTTAATCGTGATGCTAATTGCGCACCTGTTAAACCAACCGCTTTTCTTCGGTGTTTTAGATAGGTTCCAATATAAATGGAAATATCGGTATTATCATTTCGTTGAGTACTTAACATTCCTCCTCCAAATAAATTAATGCTGATGAGATAAATTATTTTAAGTAATGGACTTATTCTATAATTTAGCGCTCGTTTAACGGGTTTAAAAGAGAACCTGAATGGTTTTCTAATACCTATTAGACAAGGATGAGTTTAGCATTACCAATATTTATGGCGGATGGATTTTTGGGTATTAATAGATAGCGCCTATTTATAATACACAATAAAAGAGTATGCATTGTTGATTTTAAAGGATTATATATAAGTTTTATCACGTTAATATCTGTTTTTTTTGAAATTATACATTTAAAAATATCGTTGTTTTAGCTATATTGTTTTTGTTGTTTTCTGACGAACTTAGCGGAATTACACTGAGATTTAATCAATATATTCATTGCTTGTTACACTTATATTGAGGTTATTAATATAAATGTTTCATTGGAAAAATTTGGTTTATTTTATGCGATTTTTATATCTTATTTTGGTGTATTGAATATATATAAGATAGCTATGGTTTATATATTTACCTCTTTTATTAAATTTATAATATGAGACAGAAAATAATGTTGATGAATGATCTTTACAGATTTTATATTTATCATTGCCACTTTAGTGACAATGATAAATATATTTTCGAACAGAAAAAACCCGTGAATGATGTCACGGGTTTTTTAGGCTGTTCAATTGATGAATAGGGCTAGAGCATCATTCCACCGAACAGGAAGCCGAAAGTGACGGCTAATGCGACAGCAATGGTACCAGGGATAAAGAATGGGTGGTTGAAGACGAAGCGACCAATGCGCGTTGTCCCTGTATCATCCATTTGTACCGCAGCAACCAGTGTCGGGTAAGTCGGCAGAATAAACAGACCAGAAACCGCAGAGAATGACGCAATTGCAGTCAGTGGGCTAACACCTAAAGCCAGTGCCATTGGCATCAATGCTTTTGCTGTTGCTGCTTGTGAATACAGAAGCGCAGAACAGAAGAAGAAGATAACCGCTAGCATCCAAGAATGTTCGTGGATTAAGTCACCCGCAGTTGCTTTGATCCACTCAAGGTTGTGTTGTACGAAAGTATCACCTAACCAAGCCACACCTAAGATACAGATACATGCACTCATACCTGCTTTAAAGGTACTGGAGTTCAAGATAGCATCGGTATTTACGCGACAAAGGATAGTAATCAACGTTGCTACAGTCAGCATGATGATCAAAATCGCATTGGTGGTGTTCATCAATGGTGTTTCGACAATCCCTAAGCTTGGGCTATTGATGATGGCATAACAGACAACACCGATAACACCTAATAAGAACAGCATAACGGAAGATTTAGCACCAGGTTTGATTTCTTTGACTTGGCTACCACGCAGTTCAATTAAGCCTTCTGCTAAACGTTTTTGATAGATTGGGTCATCAGAAAGTTTAGAGTTAAACGTCCAAGAGATAATAAATGACATCAACATAATCGCGAGGAAGGTTGATGGCAGTAAAATTCCCAGCAGGGTGATGTAGCTGACTGTATTACCAGCACCCATCATCGCAGGGTTTTCCATGACCGATGCCATATAGACAACCGCAGCAGAAATTGGTGATGCAGTAATACCAATCTGAGCAGCAACGACCGCTGTTGATAATGGACGGCAAGGTTTAACGCCTTGTTCTTTTGCGACTTCTGCAATTACAGGTAGTGTGGCTAAAGAGATATTACCTGTACCTGCAAAGAGCGTCAGAAAGTAAGTGACAACTGGGGCAAGAATAGTGATGTATTTAGGATTGCGGCGCAGTAATTTTTCTGTTTGAGCAACTAAATAATCTAAACCGCCTGCAATTTGCATCGCAGAGATAGCGGCGATAACAGCCATGATGATGGAGATAACGTCAAATGGAATGGTACCTGGTTTCACGCCAATTGCAGCGAGTACCAGTACACCAAGGCCACCGGCAAAGCCGATACCTATCCCACCAAGACGGGCCCCCAAAAAAATGGCCAGCAGAACAATGACAAATTCTACGGCTAACATAGTGTTTACTCCTCGACAAAATGAAAATTAAAATTATGAAACTGTTATGTTAATTTTTTGTGTGTGCATGAATCAAAAAAGGCACGCTTTCCGATGAGAGGCGTGCCTTTATTTTTTTAAGTATTATTTATGATAAACATAAACTTTTAGTCATCAAAACGTTTTGCTTTGTAAGCTGGGTGTTTTAAGTTCTCAACAGAGAAAATATCATCCAGCTCTGCTTCAGTTAGTAAACCGCGTTCCAGCACAACTTCACGGACGCTCTTACCTGTTTCTGCACAGATTTTACCTACGATATCACCGTTATGGTGGCCAATGAATGGGTTCAAGTAGGTCACGATACCGATTGACTTAAAGACAAACGCTTCGCAGATTTCTTTGTTCACAGTAATACCGCTAATGCATTTCTCTTGCAGATTGCGACATGCATTGCTCATCAGAGAAATAGACTCGAACATTGCTTGACCGATAGCTGGTTCCATTACGTTTAACTGTAATTGGCCTGCTTCAGCTGCCATTGTTACGCAGATATCGTTACCAATAACTTTGAAACACGCTTGGTTAACCACTTCTGGAATCACTGGGTTAACTTTTGCTGGCATGATAGAAGAACCTGCTTGTAACTCAGGTAAGTTGATTTCTTTAAGACCTGCACGAGGGCCGGAAGATAGCAGGCGTAAGTCGTTACAGATTTTAGACAGTTTCATTGCCAGACGTTTTAAGCCTGCGTGAACAGTGATGTAAGCACCACAGTCAGAAGTTGCTTCGATTAAGTCTTCAGCAGGAACGCATGGTAAACCAGTCACTTCAGCTAATTTTTTCACTGCCAGTTCTGAATAACCAGGTGCGGTATTCAGGCCTGTACCGATAGCCGTTGCACCTAAGTTAACTTCGAGCAGTAATTCGATGCTACGTTTCAGATTTTTCTCTTCTTCTTTCAGAAGGGTAGCGAAAGCATGGAATTCTTGGCCGACGGTCATTGGAACGGCATCCTGTAACTGGGTACGACCCATTTTCAGAATGTCTTTGTATTCTTCAGCTTTAGCTTCAAAGCCTTTTTTCAGGTATTCAACAGATTCAATTAACTTCAGTACAGAGTTATACACTGCGATACGGAACCCAGTAGGGTAAGCATCGTTAGTGGATTGGCTTTTGTTCAGGTGGTCATTAGGGTTTAGGAATTCATATTCCCCTTTTTTATGCCCCATCAGTTCAAGACCGATATTTGCAAGAACCTCGTTGGTATTCATATTCAGTGATGTGCCCGCACCACCTTGGAATACGTCAACAGGGAACTGGTCCATGCATTTGCCTTCATTTAAAACAACATCACATGCTTTGATGATGGTTTCCGCGATATTACGTGGAATTGTGTGTTGTTCTTTGTTGGCTAAAGCCGCCGCTTTTTTAACCATAACCATGCCGCGAATAAATTCTGGGACATCGTTAATAGTGCGGTCGCTGATATAAAAGTTTTCAATCGCACGCAGAGTATGAACACCATAATAGGCATCGGCTGGAACTTCTTTTTTACCTAACAGGTCTTCTTCGATACGAGTATTGTTTGACATGAGAACCTTCTTAATTAGATTACAGTTACTGTCCGTTTATGCGCTTTTTAAAAATCCATATATCGTAAAAACAAAACTTAACAGGTGATTAATATCGCAAAATAAAACTTTACAAGCGATTAACACCTTCTACTACGTTATCAGCATTATGATCTACTGATTTATGGGTAGATAATATGCCTTTAATGAAACAATGCCTTGAACCTAGATCACTATATAGTTTGATTTATGCAACAGATTTTACGTTGTGTGATATTCATCACAGATAAGTCTGGTTAATCAAAAAACTCTATGAGTTGAAAAACGTTATCTTTGCCCCAATTATTATGGCTATACTAAAGAAAAAAGCGAACATTGATAGTTGTCTCTTAGATGCAGTTCACAAAGGTTTTCCGAGGGGCGTAAAATAGTTGATAGCTTATTGAAATAAAGGAGAACTTGTGCGCTGGTTACCACTAATTCTGATATGTATTCTCATTTACATTGAATCGGTTATTTTCGTGAGAGTCGCTTCCGAAGTGGGAGTTCTAATGACGCTAATTTTAGTGGTCTTAACTTCCTGTTTGGGGGTCTCCTTGGTGAAAAACCAAGGCATGAAAAATGTCCTGCAAATCCAACAAAAATTAGCGTCTGGTGAAAGCCCAGCGGCAGAGATGATTAAAAGCGTTGCGCTCGTTTTAGCGGGCTTTTTACTCATCGTGCCAGGGTTTTTCACTGACTTTATTGGTTTATTGTTATTACTTCCACCAGTACAAAAACTTATCGTAATGCGATTAATCCCGCATATTCGTTTCTATCAACCTGGCGCGGGTTTTAATCAGTCAAGAAATGGCGGATATCAAAACGGTAATACGTTTGATGGCGAATTCCAACGTAAACAAGACGACCCGTCTTTTACCATTGATAACACTGATAAATCAGACTCATCAGATAAAGACGACCGCCCGAAACCGTAAATCCTTCGTATTTGTGGGGAGATAAAAATGAAAAATTTTTTATCTCCCCCCTTGAAGTCCCTCTGTCTAGCCCCAATCTGCTCAAACATGGTACTAGTTTATTTAAGACATGCTGGTATCGTCCTTTTACCTAGTGTGGACTTTATTTATAGGAGAACTATTAATGAAAATTCGTCCATTGCATGACCGTGTTATCGTTAAACGTAAAGAAGTAGAATCTAAATCTGCGGGTGGCATTGTTCTGACCGGTACTGCGGCAGGCAAATCAACGCGTGGTGAAGTTCTGGCAGTAGGCCAAGGCCGCATCCTCGAAAATGGCGAAATTAAAGCGCTGGATGTGAAAGTTGGCGATATCGTTATTTTTAACGACGGTTATGGCGTGAAAGCTGAAAAAATCGACAATGAAGAAGTCCTGATCATGTCTGAAAGTGACATCCTGGCAATTGTTGAAGCGTAATTTTCACTTAAAACTTCTCAACGAACGAAAAGAATTTGAAGGAAAGAGATAATGGCAGCTAAAGACGTTAAATTTGGTAGTGATGCACGTACGAAAATGCTTCGTGGTGTGAATGTTCTGGCAGACGCAGTTAAAGTAACCTTAGGTCCTAAAGGCCGTAATGTTGTTTTAGACAAATCATTTGGCTCACCTGTTATCACTAAAGACGGTGTTTCTGTTGCACGTGAAATCGAATTAGAAGATAGATTCGAAAACATGGGTGCTCAGATGGTCAAAGAAGTTGCCTCTAAAGCAAATGATGCTGCGGGTGACGGTACAACAACAGCAACAGTGTTAGCACAAGCTATCATCACTGAAGGTTTAAAAGCGGTTGCTGCGGGTATGAACCCAATGGACCTGAAACGTGGTATTGATAAAGCAGTTGTTGCTGCGGTTGAAGAGCTGAAAGCACTGTCTGTTCCATGTTCAGATACCAAAGCGATTGCACAGGTGGGTACTATTTCTGCAAACTCTGACGAAACCGTTGGTCGTTTAATCGCAGAAGCAATGGATAAAGTCGGCAAAGAAGGCGTTATCACCGTTGAAGAAGGTACAGGTCTGGAAGATGAGCTGGATGTGGTTGAAGGTATGCAGTTTGACCGCGGTTACCTGTCTCCTTACTTCATCAACAAACCAGAAACTGGTGCAGTTGAGTTAGAAAACCCATTCATCCTGTTAGTTGACAAAAAAGTCTCTAACATCCGTGAATTACTGCCAGTATTAGAAGGCGTTGCGAAAGCAAGCAAGCCACTGCTGATCATCGCTGAAGATGTTGAAGGTGAAGCGCTGGCTACCTTAGTGGTTAACACCATGCGTGGTATCGTTAAAGTGGCAGCGGTTAAAGCTCCAGGCTTCGGCGACCGTCGTAAAGCAATGCTGCAAGATATCGCAACTCTGACTAACGGTACTGTTATCTCTGAAGAGATCGGTATGGAGTTAGAAAAAGCAACATTAGAAGACTTAGGTCAAGCCAAACGTATCGTGATCAATAAAGACACCACCACTATCATTGATGGTATCGGTGAAGAAGACGCGATCGCAGGCCGTGTTGCTCAAATCCGTCAACAAATCGAAGAATCTTCTTCAGATTACGACCGTGAAAAACTGCAAGAGCGCGTTGCTAAATTAGCTGGCGGTGTTGCGGTAATTAAAGTTGGTGCAGCAACTGAAGTTGAAATGAAAGAAAAACGTGCTCGCGTTGATGATGCTCTGCATGCAACTCGTGCTGCTGTTGAAGAAGGCGTTGTTGCTGGTGGTGGTACTGCACTAGTTCGCGTTGCAGCTAAACTTGATGCACTGAGAGGCGACAACGAAGAACAAAACGTTGGTATTCGTGTTGCTCTGCGTGCGATGGAAGCGCCAATGCGTCAAATCGTCACCAACGCAGGTGAAGAAGCGTCTGTGGTTGTTAACAACGTGAAAGCAGCGAAAGGTAACGAGGGTTACAACGCAGCAACTGACACTTATGGCGATATGATCGACATGGGTATCTTGGATCCAACTAAAGTCACGCGTTCTGCTCTGCAATTTGCAGCCTCTATCGCTGGCCTGATGATCACCACTGAAGCGATGATCACTGACCTGCCAAAATCTGATGCACCTGACTTAGGTGGCGCTGGTATGGGCGGCATGGGTGGAATGGGCGGCATGATGTAAGCCATTTGGCAAACATCATGCACTAGTCACGAATATTTGTGACTTAGCCTGAATAAGACCAGCACGGTGGAGTTATCTCGCCGCGCTGGTTTTTTTTGGTTTTTAATTATATCGAACCATTAATTATAGATAATAATTAATATCCCCAATCAATGTACAATTGATGCGAAACACGATTTATTTTTGCGTCGACATTGCTTAGCGGGTTATATTTAACGTAAGGTAAGTGGTTTGAATTAGCAAAGAATAGGGCAGTTTCTTGATTAATTTGTGGTAGACTCTATTCGGCTGGTGATGTGTGGCAATTGTGACGCAGTATGCGGAGCACTTCCTAGCGATTTATGATATACCGTATTAGGGCTAATAATTTTTCAAACCAGCTGCAAAAACACAATGAAAAATGAGGGAAAACATGCGAATTAAAGTCTTGCTTGGTGCTGCTGCATTACTGCTATTAGCGGGTTGTTCAACGTCAACTAACTTGACTGCGGCAGGCTCACAAGTTCGTTTTGTTGAGAATCAACCTGGAAGTGATTGCCAACTTCTCGGTCAGGTTGCAGGGACACAAAGCAACTGGTTGAGTGGTGTAAATAATGAATCCAGCTCAATGCGTAGCGCAGCGAATGATTTGCGCAATAAAGCGGCTGAAATGGGCGGAAATGTAATTTTCGGCGCGACGAGCCCTAGTGAAACCGTGTTATCTAGCTTTATCCCGCTAGACAGCAAAATGGTTGGCCAAGTCTATAAATGCCCCTAAAATGAATTAGCGACGCCCAAATAACTATTATTTGGGCGTTTTGCTGATTAGCTCTGCCTTAAATTGAGATCAAGCAGCGTTTTGCTAGGTTCTCCACCAATTTCCCGTGCAAGTTTAGGTACGAGATATCCCGATACCTTACTCAATAATTGTTGTATCAATTGGCGCGCTTCGATATCGCTGACTAAAAAATGGGCAGCACCTTGCACTTTATCCAATACATGCAAGTAGTAAGGCAGAATCCCTGCGTCAAATAAGGCATTGCTCAAATTCATCAGCGCCGTCACGTTATCATTCACTTGGCGTAGTAAAACGCTTTGATTTAATAACGTCACACCCGCTTTTTTGAGCTTTTGCATTGATCTGGTGAATGCCTCGTCAATCTCATTAGCGTGGTTAATATGCGTGACCATAACGACTTGCAAGCGCGAGCGTGCCAGTCTTTCACATAGTGCATCTGTGATCCGCTCTGGGATAACAACAGGCAAACGCGTATGAATTCTCAACCGGCTGATATGGGGAATATCCTCCAATTGGCTAATCAACCAATCGAGTTCATGGTCTTTTGCCATTAACGGATCACCACCAGAGAAGATGATTTCATTGAGTTCGGTGTGGTTTTTTATATAATCCACAGCCATCAACCAGTTATTTTTATTTCCTTTGTTATCTTCATAAGGAAAGTGCCGGCGAAAACAGTAGCGACAGTTCACTGCACAGCCACCTTTAACGAGCAGTAATGCGCGGTTGTGGTATTTATGCAGTAAGCTTGGGATCTCATTATCCTGCTCTTCCAGCGGGTCGGTAGAAAAACCAGGATGGACATCAAACTCGGCTTTTGCGGTTAATACCTGCAATAACAGCGGGTCTAGTGGATCGCCTTTTTTCATTCGTGAGATAAATGGCATTGGGACACGCAACGGAAATAATTGACGTGCCTCACGGCCTTCTTGCGAAGCAAGATGATTTTCCAAGTTCAGTATTTGCAGCAATTCATCAGGATTAGTGATTGCTTCAGCAAGTTGTTGTATCCAGACTTCTCTGGATGAGGTATTTTGAGTTACAATATCGACCATTTTTTGGCTATGCCATTTTTAGTTTATAAATTAGAGGATCACCATGGCTACTTATAGTACCAATGAATTCCGCTCAGGTCTTAAAATCATGTTAGATGGCGAGCCTTGTGTCGTTTTAGAAAGCGAATTCGTAAAACCGGGTAAAGGTCAAGCGTTCGCACGTGTGCGCATCCGTAAACTGATTTCTAACAAACTGTTGGAAAAAACCTTTAAATCTACTGATTCTGTTGAAGGCGCAGATGTCATGGATATGAACTTAACTTACCTGTACAACGACGGTGAGTTCTGGCATTTCATGAACAACGAAACTTTCGAGCAGTTAGCCGCGGATGAAAAAACCGTTGGCGACAACGCAAAATGGTTAGTTGACCAAGCAGAATGTATTTTAACACTGTGGGACGGTCGTCCTATCGCGGTAACGCCACCTAACTTTGTTGAGTTAGAAATTACCGATACTGACCCAGGCCTGAAAGGTGATACCGCAGGTACAGGTGGAAAACCTGCAACACTGAGCACTGGCGCAGTTGTTAAGGTTCCTCTGTTTGTTCAGATCGGTGAAGTTATCCGTGTTGATACTCGCTCAGGCGAATACGTTTCACGCGTAAAATAACGGCGTATCCTATACGGAATCGTTAAAAATAAAAAGCCGTGGTCGAGTGCCACGGCTTTTTTTGCATCTTTTTCTGGCCTAACAGCACTTAAACCCACCTTTTCCGCCATAACGTGCATCCTGGCGCTCTTTAAAAAACTCCTCGTAAGTCATCGGAGTTTGATCGGGGTGAGTCCGCTGCATATGGGCGACGTAGTTGTCGTAGTCGGGAACGCCGACCATCATTTTTGCCGCTTGGCCGAGGTATTTTGCGGCTTTCCCTAAATCTCCAAACATTTTTTTCTCCTTCATACTTCGCGCTACAGCGTTGTTGACTGCTCTCGGCTACCCAAGTCACATACTAGGGCATGCTCCTAGTTTCTCCTTCATACTTCACGCTGTTGCAGCGTTGGCTTCATTCGCTAACCCTAGTCACATACTGGTGTATGCTCCTAGGGATTATCTTCTTTGCCGCCTTGCTCCAACGTGAATTATTTTGGAGAAAGAGCGTGTACCCAAAACATGAAAACTTTTTTCGCGAAAATCAATGATGACGCGTATTGGCCACGATTTCCTCGTAGTTGGCTGGCATTGGCTCGTATGGCACTTCATTCGCGGTTGGTTCGCTTGATTTTAACGCTTTAAGCGCGGTGCGGATGGAGAACAGAGCCAGTAAAACCACAACAATCATAAAGAAAATCGTTAAGCCAGCATCTAAACGGTTATTGAAAATCAACTGTGTGAGCTGAGATTCCGTATATTGTGCTGGAATATTACCGCTATCAATCATCGCTTGGAATTTATTCGCTACAGCTAAGAAACCAACGCGGGCATCTTCACTGAAGGTCTTTTCCCAGCCAGCGGTCATGGTACAAATCAGTAACCAAGCCGTTGGGACGAGAGCAACCCATGCGTATTTTTGGCGCTTCATTTTGAACAGTACCACAGCACACAGCATTAACGCCATACCTGCCAGCATCTGGTTTGCGATACCAAAAAGCGGCCATAAGGTATTAATACCACCAAGTGGGTCGACAACACCTTGATGGAGGAAGTAACCCCACGCAAGCACACACAAGGCAGTTGCTATCAGGTTAGCAGGTAGGGAGTCTGTTCGTTTTAATGACGGGGAAACCACACCCAGTAAATCTTGTAGCATAAAACGTGCCGCTCGAGTTCCTGCATCCACCGCGGTTAAAATAAATAATGCTTCAAATAAGATGGCAAAGTGGTACCAGAACGCCACATTCATCAGACCACCAAGCGCCCCATGCAGAATATAGGCCATCCCAACAGCAAGCGTTGGCGCACCACCAGCACGGGAGATAATACTGGTTTCACCGACTTCACTGGCAATGGTGTTGAGCTGCTCTGGGGTTATTTGGAAGCCCCAACTGCTCACCACTTGTGCGGCAGAAGCGACCACATCTTCGGTGCCTGCTGGTGCCAACATTGCCATTGGACTGTTCATGGCGAAATACACACCAGGGTCAATCACACACGCTGCGACTAACGCCATGATGGCAACAAATGACTCCATTAACATACCGCCGTAGCCGATAAAACAAGCTTGGTTCTCATTCGCTAACATCTTCGGCGTAGTACCCGAAGAAATCAGTGCATGGAAGCCAGAAACAGCACCACAGGCAATAGTAATAAATAAGAATGGGAACAAATCTCCTGCCCATACAGGGCCTGTACCATCAATATATTTCGTGAGTGATGGCATTTGCAGGTTTGGGTTTAAAATTAAAATACCAATAGCGAGACCAATAATCGTCCCGATTTTTAGGAAGGTTGAAAGGTAATCACGCGGTGCAAGCAGTAACCAAACGGGCAAAACAGCGGCAACAAAGCCATATCCAACTAACATCCACGTTAATTGTACGCCAGTATAGTCAAAGTACGGTGCCCATGTTTCACTTTCGGCAACCCATCCACCTGAAATAATAGCGAAAACAAGGAACACCAGCCCAATAATAGACACTTCACCAATGCGCCCTGGGCGAATATAACGGGTATAGATCCCCATAAAAATCGCCAGTGGAATAGTGAATGCGACGGTGTAGGTTCCCCATGGACTGTGAGTTAAGGCTTTTACTACGATCATCGCAAGTACTGCTAAAATGATCACCATGATCATAAAGCAGGCTATCAAAGCGAGAACACCTGCGGTATTGCCCATTTCTTCTTTGACTAACTCGCCGAGCGAACGTCCATCTCGGCGTGTCGAAACAAACAACACCATAAAGTCTTGTACGGCGCCTGCGAGTACGACCCCAGCAAGCAACCACAGCATACCAGGGAGGTAACCCATTTGCGCGGCAAGCACTGGACCGACTAAGGGGCCAGCGCCTGCAATCGCAGCAAAATGGTGACCAAATAACACTTTTTTATCTGTTGGAACGTAATCTAATCCATCATTATGACGAATTGCTGGTGTCATACGTGTTTCGTCAACTTGCAGGACTTTTTTCGCGATAAACAACCCATAATAACGGTACGCAATGAGATAAATACATACTGCTGCGACCACAATCCACAGCGCATTTATTTGTTCACCACGATATAAGGCGATGTAACCGAGTGAAAAAGCACCGAGCAGAGCGAGCACAATCCAAATAAATTGTTTACCCATAGTCATCCCCATCTGTTCAATGAATGATATCTGTTATTTATTTAAGTAAAACTGAGGAAGATATAGCGATAGTTAAGTTAAAGAAAAAGTAGCTAAAACGAGACACCTAATTGAAATTTTAGATAAATTCGATAATTGCAGTGAATATCACTAATCCAAGATCATTTATTGGATTTTATCTGGTTTTGAACTAGCGAATAGCTAGTGGTGTTGGTATTTATCTTATTTTTATTAATAATGCAATATTTTCATCTAAACAAAGAGGTAGGAGAATAAAATGGAAACGAATGAGAGTGTTGATTACCGAAAGTTAAAAACCTTCGGTAATCAAATGAGTTATCTTAGGTGTGTCTTAAGCGTTGGATAATTTTTTTGCCAAAAAGCGTCGTAATAAGACCGAACATGATCAAAATTAAACCAGCGACTTGTATGCCATTAATATGCTCACCAAGGAATAATGCACTGCTGCTTAAACCGAACACTGGCACTAATAATGAAAACGGTGCAACACGCCATGCTTCATAGCGCCCGAGCAGTACACCCCATAGGCCGTAACCGACAAAAGTGGATAAATAAGCTAAATACAAAATCACTCCGAGCACAGGCCAATCAAAGCCTGTTAATCCGTCCACAATGGCATCTTCGCCCTCAAGTATCCACGAACTAATTAGGAAAGGAATAATGGGGATCAGCGCACTCCAACTGACGAGAGACAACGCACTGCATTTTTCTGCACCTTGATTTTGCATAATAATTCGGTTGGTAATATTACCACAAGCCCATGATAAACCAGCAATTAATGTGAATGCCAAACCGAGCATTGGAATATCATCTAACCCGCCTGCTGTCGCACCATTGGCTAACACCGTTAATCCTGCGATAGCGATAAACATGCCAATAAAATGGGTTGGTTGTAGCGTTTCCTTTAAAATCATGGCACCAAGTAATAAGGTAAAAAAGGCTTGAGATTGCAAAATAACGGAGGTGATCCCCGCAGGCATACCAACGCGGATAGCACAGAATAAAAAGGCAAATTGACCAAAGCTGATGGTTAACCCATACAATAATAACAATTTAAACGGAATTTTAGGCCGCTTGAAAATAAAAATGGCAGGAAAGGCAACAAAAACAAAGCGTAATGCCCCAAGGAGTAATGGCGGAAGCGCGGTCACACCGAGCTTGATAATGACAAAATTAACACCCCAAATAATGACCACACAGAGGGCAAGTAATATATCTTTGAAATTCATGCTAATTTCTCGATGGATAGGCTCGATAAGATTTTCTACTTTACCCTTGCTAAGGAGGGAGTGCGATATCAATGATGCTTATTAGCAAAAAACAGAATAAACAGGTTAAAAAAGGTCGCTAATTTATATTTATTTGTTATTTTTCGTTGCTTGAGTCTGTGCTGGTGAATGTTTATAATGAGGTACACATCACACGTATTCAGGACGACCTGGATCTCGTCATTCAATTATGGGGACGACCCCGAGTTATATACGGGAGCAACGACCATGGCATGGATCGTCCTTTTATTTGCAGGTTTACTCGAAGTGGTTTGGGCTGTAGGGTTAAAGTACGCCCATGGCTTTACACGCTTAACACCTAGTATTATTACAATTGTCGCGATTATCGCCAGTATGGGCTTATTAGCCTATGCTATGCGTGACTTACCTGTCGGAACGGCTTATGCAATTTGGACGGGGATTGGTGCTGTGGGTACGGCTATTGTTGGGATTATTTTCCTTGGTGAATCTGCGAATATGTTTCGTTTATTAAGCCTTGCGTTGATTATTACAGGGCTAATTGGCTTAAAAATATCGAGTTAGTTTTCAAATCAAATATTATTTAATTAAAAATGAATAATAAGCGGGTGACAGAAAAAGTTACCCGCTTTATTTTTTGATATTTTTTGGGCATAAAGAAAACGGCTCTTTTGTTATTTTTCGTTATAACGAGATGGCCAAATTTCTGCAGGTTCCATACCTAAAAACTCTGCAATGATTCTTTCTCCCTTTGGCCAACGCCTTGATAGTGCATTGTTAAGTGTTGATGAATTTAGCCCTGCGGAACGCGATAATTCAGCAAGGGAAGAGTCTTTTTTCTTTATTGCCGCAATGATATCAGCAGGGTGCCAATCTTTTTTCATAATATCTCCAGTGTTATTAGTTGAATAATGCTTGGTAGTTTTAAGAATAATATTACTGTATTTTTTATTTTCTTTTTTTAATACTATTATTAAATTATGCTTTGAATGTTTTTTATTCTGTGATAGTGATATATATCCTTGGTTATTATTTTTTTTATTAACATTTAATTATATTAAAAGGAATTATTATGGATGTTAAGGGTGAACTCTTGGAAAAAACATGTTCAGGTTTAAAAAATACTTTTTCTAATTATTTTGATTGGAATGATATTGACTTGTCTTTTTCAAAAGTAGATATTTTAAATAGGCAGGTTTATACTACATCGAGTAATTATGATTGGGTTCTGATGTATTGGGATGCGGATTTGGATAAAGTGATTGGTGAGCGGCTATCGACAGGGATACAGTATTGGAGTAACTACTCAAAAGAATATATGAACACCTTATTAAGAACAGATAAGTGTAAACTAAAAGTGGATTTTTGTGCTAAATATGGAAGTGTATATGAAATTACGTCAATTAATTCTAAACGAAAGTTATCGATAAAAGATATAATGGCAATATATAAATGCCGACCTATTATTTCTGATTATACTCACGGAGTATGGAAACAAAATGATGAAAATTATTTACCATTAAGAAGTCGTTTAGATATACCAATAGAATGTAAGAACAGTATTAATGACTTAGAAAGTGAAATTTTAGATATTCACCAGTATATGCGTTTTGGAAATATTCGCTTTACTCGAAAAGAAATTATTACAATAAGAATGCTTCTATCTCATTGTAAAGTAAAGGAAATTAGCTATGCACAGGGATGTTCAGAGGTGTGTGAACACAAACGAATTCAAAGGATTAAAGAGAAACTTTCTTGCCCTCATGCTTCTTCAAGTGGCTTATTTAGTGCATTAAAAGAAAATGGAATTACACTCGCCTGCTTAGAAACTTTAGTCAATTATCCTTAATTTTCAATGTATAAGATAGCTGATGTATGAAATTCTAGGGATGATAAGGATAAAAAGATGAAATGGAAATTCAGGTTTGGTGCCGTCGCAGGTAATGCACTCGAATACTATGATATTGCTGTTTTTGCTGCAATATCAACTTATTTGAGCGCTGAGTTAACAAAGTTAGGTTATGAGCAAGCGACAGAAATGGTTTGGGGGATATTTGCACTGCGTTTTTTAATACGGCCTTTAGGCGGATATATTATAGGGCGCTATGCAGATACGGTTGGGAAAAAACCTGCCTTAATATTAACAAGCTTAATTACAGGTATTGCAACATTAATGATGGCTATATTACCTATTGAACTATTAGGTAACTATACACCAGTTGCTATATTAATATTACAACTCGCTTTGTCATTTAGTTTTGCAGGGGAGTATCCGTCTTTAATTACCTACTTATTTAAAGATGCACATATTAGAGAGCAAGCAAGAGTTTCGTCTATTATTGTCGGTAGTTCTTTGCTTGGTGTTATTGCTTCTTTAGGCATTGTTTTGGTGTTAAAAAATACGCTGAATGAAGATATGATGCAATCAATAGGTTGGCGAATTCCCTTATTCATAGGGGTTGCAAATATCTTAATGAGTTTTTGGTTTAGGTTTAATCTTCCAAATTATCAAGTGATTTCTAAAGATAAACAATCAATTAATTGGAAGAATGTGTTTTGGGTGTTTTTATTCACAATTCCTGGAACTGTTACATTTTATTCTCAAAACCTATCAACATCATTGATAATAGAGCAATTAAAGATTGAAGAAATAAAAAACTATTACGCAATTTTATCGTCAAGTTTACTTTTACTCCTCATGTTAATATGTGGTTGGCTAACGGATAAATACAGCTCAGCTAAGCAGGTCTTTAATATTGGCGTCATATTAATGGTTTTCTGTTCTGCACCGCTTTATCTCATATTGCAAACGAATAACTTATTACTCGTACTAATAGCTCAACTACTAATGTCTGTTTATTCAGCAATGATATTGTGTAATTTATCAGCAGTTCTCATCAGTAAGTCAAATGGGCAGGCGGCAATTTTAGGCATTGGTTATAATGGCGCTTCAGCTTCTCTTGGAGGGATCACGCCTTTAATTGTCAGTTACCTTAGCCAATATCACTTAGCTTACGTTGGGGCATTTATCGCTGTTTGTGGGTTATCGTATTTTATTTCCTATTTACTACCAAAGCACGCTCATACTTAGCTTTTTCTCCATTCATCCCCTCGTTCAATGAGCTGAATGAGGGGATGCGCACTATTTTTTAGAGTAACAAAACCGCTACAAGACCCATGCAGTCCGGGCACCGACAGTGGTACTTTTATGCAATCGAGTATGGCTAAGGCAAAATGCATCAATGCCTGCGCTATGTTGTGAATACCACGCACCACCGCGCATTAAGGCGCGTTCACCATAGTTACGCAGATAGATTTGATCATCTGATTGTTTAATTTTGTAAGGGGCGAGACCCAATATCTTCAATAAAGTCGGAATTTGTTCACCCTCGGTCGTTCCAACCAATCGAAACGGGCTATCTAACAGGCCCAGTGGGTAGCCTGAATCCATTGGCTCACCATTAAAATGATGGATCTGTGTCGAGATTATCGGGGTGCCAGCATTGCCATCAAGTTTGGCTATTGGTGAATCATATTTTGCACTTGATGGGCTATTAGGGGGGATTAACTCACCACTACTCATATCAATAGCTCGCCAATCTAACAATGCGTCATCAAGATGAATAGCGGCATCATTATTTTTTATGATTTGAATTTCTCCCGCGACTAGGCGTGCACCTGTTTGCCACTCCCAAAGGTTACCGACCAAATCGCTTATCCCTGAAAGTTGGTGATTATGGTACCAGCTTTCCCATTGTGCATTAGTTGGGGTTGTCGGGGTGCCTTGCAAACCGCCAGTCGCTAGCCCGTCAATTCGTGGAATAAATTCATCATGGTTAAAATAATTACGGCCGTAATCCGTATTACCATGAATAAGGTTATTGTGTTGATTAGTTAAGGCTGAGATGGCACTCCACTCTGCGTTAGTACTGATATGGCAGCCTTTACCTGATTGTTGCGCTAATGATTGAAATTGCGCTAAATCTAAATTGCATGCGGGTGATTGGTTGGGTTGGCTAACTAATTCATCATCTCGCAAACTTGCGCTGTAACAGGCGTAGAAAAAGGCATCAATAGGGCGCTCATGAATGATAAAAGCTGGATGGATACCAGTGCCTAAAGAGGGGGAAATGTCTTGTAAATCAAACTGGGGTACGATGAAGACATAGTTCGGCTGGCCTTTAGGGCTGTAAATAATGGTTCGTTGCCCATGGCTTTGTTTTTCAACTTGGGTTCGTAGTGGATCAGGGGAATAAATTGTGGTCATCATAAGCCTCTGTTTTAAAGGGAAACCCAGTAGCCTTCTTGCCACTTGATGGGTAAGAACTGTTCAGTAAAATCTTTGAAAACCGTATTAACATCCAGATCAGGGAATATGCTAGGGTGTAACCAAGTCGCAAATTTTAGAGCGGCAATAAAGCCAAATGGGCTGTCGTAAAAAGTGTGCCAAATAGCATGAACATGCTGCTGTTTGACTGCATGCAATGTTTTAAAGGCATTACGCTGCATTAAAATTTTAAGCCTTTGTTTTGCTAGCGGTAAATCTGCACCAGGGCCTAATCCTACCCAATTGCCTTTCGGGTTATAGCCACTCCAATCGGTGCCGGTGACAATCACCATTTGAGCTTGGGTGTGAATAATCGTCTCTTGGTTTAGAACACCATATGTTCCATGAATGTATTGGTTAGCAATATTCTCTCCACCCGCAAACGAGAGAAACTGACCAAAATTTCCGTTTCCGTAGGCTAAGCAACACTCTTCAGTAAAACCTGCTGCACGCTCAAGGAGTACTTTTGGCCTTATAGGATTTGCATTAGCGAGGCGAGTATTTACATTATCTAGTTGTGTTTTAATAAATCGATTGATGCGATGAGCCCTTTCTTGTAAACCAAAGACTTTCCCCATAATCGCAATGCTTTTCGGCGTATTGGTGAGTGGGTCAACACTCATATCAAGGGCAATAACAGGGACATTAGCGCGCAGTAAAAGCATAAGAAGCCCATTGGCTTGTAGACCCGAAAATGTGCCCGTTGTCGTGAAAATAATGTCAGGTTTGAGCTCCAAAATCGTTTCCAAATTAGCTTGCGCCCCGCCGATCGCGGGGAGGTGGGGTAATTGTTCAATCTTAGGAAACGCCGTACAGTATTGTTGGTAACTACGCAAATCAGCAGTACGAAAGTTACTGGGAACAGCGACAAGTTTCTCCACAAAATTGGGTATTCCCAATGTGGCAAAGAGAAAAATCAGTGATGGGTCAGCCAAATAAATTTTCTGTGCATTTTCTGGGTAAGCAATAGTGCGTCCAAGGATGTCTGTCACCTTGGGCATTGCGGCTGCGACAACTGGGCAAGGCATTGCACTTAACGTCGCCATTGCTAACCCTGCCTTAATCAAATTCCTTTTAGAACTTTCCATAAGTTGCTTACCTATTGAATTAAAAGTAGTAATTAAGTGTGGCAAGTAACGTTCTATTCGTGCCAATACTGCAATAGGTGGAACTGGTACAGCTGGCAACGTAGGATTTATTGGTGACATTACTGACAGTTAACCCCAATTCCATACCCGTGAGTTCAGGGGCTAATGCATCCATTTGGTACCTTGCGCTAATATCGCCAAGCCAGACTGCTGGTACTTTAAATGTGTTGGTGTTGTCACCCCATGTTTCGCCGAGATAACGCACGCCAACGCCGACTAAAGCGCCTTCGAGGTAAGGGGAGTGAAAACGGTAGTCAACCCATGCGGAGCCGCTGTGTTTAGGGACTTGAACAGGGTGCTTATTTAAGACTGAAAGGTCTTGGCTTTCGGTGATTTTATTATCAGTAAAGGCATAGCTCACCATGACATTCACTGACGGTGTTAATGCTATACGGCTTTCAAAATCAACCCCACGAGAGCGAATTTTCCCTGTTTGATTATAGTAATCTGGATTTAGCGGGTTATGGGTGGTGACATTTTTTTGTTCTAACTCATACGCTGCAACGCTTGCCATGAGGTTATCCGATTGGTATTTAAGCCCCACTTCGGCTTGTTTTGATTCGGTTGGGATAAAGGATTTTCCATCCGCATCTGTCCCTAAAACGGGGTCAAAGCTATCGGAAAAACTGATCCATGGCGAAAAGCCATTTTCAAAAGCATAGGTTAGCCCAACGCGTTGGCTCCAAGCGGAAGTGTCATTTTTTTGCGTTGTGTGAGAGAGGTTATTATCAGTATCTAAATAAGACCAATCATAGCGTCCACTGAGGATCAAATCCCATTGTTGCCAACTAAGTTGGTCTTGTAGATAAACCCCATAACGATCAAAACGTTGGGTTGTTGATGTGCGGGAAACGGGGTAAGGTTTAAATTCAGGATGATGAGGTTTCACCCATGGATCGAAACTGACGGTTTGCGAGCCCCACCAGTCTTTATCCAGCTTTCCAGTTTGAAAATCAAACCCAGTGAGTAACTCGTGGCGAATATCGCCAGTTTTAACTTTATAAACCAGTTGGTTATCAGCAACAAAGGTTTTGGATTTGCTTGGTGAATCTTGGTAAACCGCGGTGAGTAACCGATCCCCCGCTAAGAAGCCGCGCGTGAAGTCTCGTTTAATGTGGGTATCTACATCAGAGTAGCGCATATTTTGTTTCAGTGTGACGGACGAGCTGACTTGGTAGTCAACTAATGAGGTCACTGACCACTGTGTACGTGTGGATTTTTCATGTTTGGGGTCACTGTAGTTTTGAGTGAAATCCAGCTTTCCATTTGGGTTCGGTAGCAAGCCAATTGCTTGAGCAGGCAAGGTATTATAGTGGCCAATGTGTGGATCATGTTGATATTGGCTTAAGACTGTCCAATTGAGTTTTTCATTGGGTTGCCATGTGATAGAAGGGGCCAGTAAGTAGCGAGATTGCTTCGAGGAATTCACTTGTGAATCCGTTGATAGCGCTAATCCATTCATTCTATATAGCAATGTTTCATCGTCATTCATGGCTCCAGTGGTATCAAATTTGACGGCATTGTTATCAAAATTGCCTTTTTGGAACTGAATTTGATGTGATTCATTGGCACTTGGGCGGCGTGATTGCATATTGATAACCCCCCCAGCTCCTCCTTGACCATACAGTGCAGATGACGGCCCATGAACGGCTTCGATACTATTGAGTGTCCATGAATCAACTTGCGGCCCCCAGATCCCACTGTTGCCGATAACCCGTAATCCATCCAAGTAATAATCTGCATCGAAACCACGAATTTTTGAAAAATCGATACCGCCACCAAAGGCGCCAAATTTTTCGCTGGTTACGCCTGCGCTGTAGCGTAAGGCTTGGCTGATTGATTCAGAAGGCAAAGTATCCATTTGCTCGCGTTTAATCACCGAAACAAATTGCGGCGTTTCCAATAAGGTGGCTGAGCTTTTTGTGGCAGTAGATTGAGTTTTACTGGCATAGCCAATAGGTTCTTGGCCTTGGTTTTCTGCGGCAGTGACGACCAAGACGTCTGTTTTGGGCTTTGCATTTGCGGTATTTGAGCAAATCAGGGCGCAGACCAATAAACTTAGGGTGGAAAGCGTGTAGGTTCGATGAGTAAATTTATGCATGCAATTTTAGCCAATAAAGTAAAAGAGAAATTTTATGGCGTTAGCATAGATCGTCGACCGACCATCAGTCAATCTAATTAATAATCATTTGCATTTAATATTGAAGAAAGGGATTCGTAGGGTGAGTGAGAAATTATTTATCGTATTGATATTAAAAATAAATATGACAGCGTTCGAAATATTTTTTTGTGTGAGATTAAAACAACGCGAGCTCGTCTGGGCGATTCACTCGCTGTATTTTTTATTTAATCAGTTGGCTAAATCGCTTATACAAAATTTCGCCTAAATTTTGTTGAGTATATTCATGGCTATTGGCGAGGTTGTCCACGGCGGCATGCATAGAGTGGTAAATCATTGTTGCCATCAATTCATGTGGTAATTCTGGCCATGCTTTGTTTTGTTCACCGAAAGCTAAAATAGCTTTAATCTGTTCAACTGCACGGGTTTCATGGTCATTACTGCGCCCGTGGTATTCGTCATGAAATAACATGTCATGAATATTTTGCTTTTCAACATAGTATTTGACGCTATTTTCGCACCATGATTTGAGTTTGGCTGAGGCACTTTTTTGTGTATCTAAAGCAGATTGAATGTGGCCCAAATACCAGTCCATATAGCGGGTGCGTAAGGCTTCCATGATGTCATTTTTTGACTGGAAGTAGTGGTAAAACGTCCCTTTCGCCACATCCGCAGAGCGCACAATTTCACTGACAGTTGTGTTGACAAACCCTTTAGACAGAAAGAGCTCTTCCGCTGCATTCATCAGGTCATCAAGCCGTTCTTCTGCAGGTTTTGTTCTTGGCTTCTTAGGTGGTTGTGTCATTGGGTTTGTCTCTTAATGTCTTGTTCTAAAAAACAGTAGGAATAATGCATCATAGCATTGAAAGGCGATGTGTTAAAAGTTAGTCCATTGAAAGTATGGCCTTCTTGGTTCTATAGGTTACTTTTTGCTGAAAAAGTAAATAAGCGATGATCAAAAATAAATACATTAACGCCCCAATTAACCACACCCAGCCATCCCACATCGTCAGTGTTTGGCCAAAAATAACACTAAATAATAATGGGCCAATGACCCCTGTGGCATTGGTTAAACTGACGAGAACACCTTGCAGTTTGCCTTGATTTTCTTGGTTTACCTGAGTAGACATTAGCCCTTGAAGAGCAGGAAGCGCGATGCTTCCCCCCGCAAGCAGGATTAGCGTTGGGTAAATCATCCAACCTTCTGAGATAAATGATAAGATCAAAAATGCACTGCCATCGACAACGAATCCCACCAAAATCGTTGTTTTTTCATTAAATTTCTTAGCAATTGCCCCTGCAACGAATGCTTGAAATAGTGCATGCATCACGCCAAGCCCCGCTAAAGATAATCCGACTTCCATACTGCCCCATTGAAAGCGGCTTTCGGTAAATAATACCCAAGTAGTGGCAGGGATCTGCCCAATGAGCTGTGCCATAAAAAAGACGAAAAGCAGCAGGATGATTGGTTTTATTATTTGCATAAAGGGAATTGGCGACGGTTGATCTTCATGCTGATCATCCTGTACGGCGGTCTTACGTTGATCTTTAAAAATAACCCAAATCACCACAAAAGAGCATGCATTTAAGACCGCCGCAATCACAAAAGGCAAGTGAGGAGATAACTGCCCAGCAAAACCGCCAATTGCAGGGCCAGCGATTAAACCCACGCCAAACGCAGCCCCTAAACGACCAAACCACTTGGTACGTTGTTGTGGCAGTGTATGGTCGGCAATAACAGAAGCGGCTACCGCCCCTGTTGCACCGGTGATCCCTGAAATTAGGCGGCCTAAATACAGCATCCATAGTGAACTGGATAAAGCCAACAAAGTGTAGTCCAGCGCTGCCCCTGCAAGGGAGACCAACAAGATGGGCCTGCGGCCGAATTTATCAGACCATTTGCCAAGTATTGGAGCAAAAAAGACCTGCATGATGGCATATAAAGCCAACAAGATGCCGTAATGATTTGCCAAGTGTTCTATGGAGACATATTCACGGAGTAAGGCTGGTAAAACTGGCATGATCAACCCGATCCCCATCGCATCAAGGGCGGTGATCGTTAATGCGGTAATCGCAAATTTATTCATGGTTTTTTCTCTATCAGTGATAGATTTGGAATATATCCCTATCAGTGATAGAGTGTCAATGAAAAAATAAGGAGATGCTCATGGCGCGATTAAACAAAGAGACCATTATTACCGCTGCATTAGACTTACTAAATGAAGTGGGGATGGAAGGGGTAACAACACGAAAGTTAGCTCAAAAGCTTGGTGTAGAGCAGCCAACGTTGTACTGGCATGTGAAAAATAAGCGGGCTTTGTTGGATGAATTATCCGTTGAAATGCTAAAGCGCCATCATGACCACCCATTGCCAAAAGACAGTGAGACATGGCAGGAATTTTTGCGAAATAATGCGTTAAGCTTCCGTCGAGCGCTATTGAGCTACCGAGATGGGGCAAAAGTACATCTAGGGACTCGGCCTAGTGCGGAGCAATATTTCACGGTAGAAACCCAGCTGCAATTTATGGTGGATAACGGTTTTTCATTAAAAACGGGTTTGTATGCGATTAGTGCAGTGGGGCATTTTACGTTGGGAAGTGTGCTTGAACAGCAGGAGCATAGTGCTGCCCTGAATGAACGCGAAACAACGGATGAGAATGCAATGCCCCCATTATTAAAATCGGCGCTTCAAATCATGGATAATGATGATGGAACTGAGGCTTTTTTGTTTGGTTTAGATGCATTAATTCAAGGGATTAAACCTTAATCTTTAAGGTATGGCAAATAAGTGCAAAGCCATACCTTAAACAATGGAAAACTATTTAGAGCATTGCTTATCTATTTGGCGTTTTCTATCGACTGCTTTTTGTGCCGTTTGCATCGCCAATTGTTGGTCTGCTTGCATTCTTTTTGCGAATGCTTCAGGGTCATTACCCACTAACTCATAGAACAATTTATACTCAAGTGGTGCAACACACTTACATTTTTTCTCAACAGCCGCTTGTTGCTTTGCCCGTTTTTTATCTACTGAAGATTGTGCTTCCCCTGCCATGGGCAAATAACTGTAGGTGTTTGTGCTGACACATTCATTATAGAAATCTTTTTCGGTTGGCATTTCATTAGCACTTTCATTTCCCGCGGAAAACGAATTGGCATGGGCGGGTAATATTATGACTCCAGAAAGAAACAGCGAAATAAATAATCCTTTAAATTTCATTTTATTTTCTCTTACCATGAGTGATATAAAAATAGAGACGGTTAGTCTCTAACTTGTTTAAGTAAATATGATTAGTTTAACTTATTGATTTAAATTGGATAAATTAAGTTTTTATTATCCTTTACTTATCATAACAAGCCGATTTTTTATAACAACTAAGGTTAGTCTGAATTAAAATAAACACTATTTTAGAACAGGTAATATCTATTTTTGCGTAGTTTAAGGGTTATTTTCTATTAAATTTCATGATTAAACTTTAATTTCCTAGCCATAAAAAAATACCCCATCGTTTTCACGTATGGGGTATTGGTTCGTTTTTAGATTATTGCGTGATTACAAGGTAAATACACCAATCAGGGCAATAACACTAATGATTGCAGACCCACCATAGAAAACCCATTTTGTCGCTGGGACATGGATTTTAAAATCATGCAGTGTGTGGTGAATACGGTGCATCCCACACCAAACAGGCAGGATAATCATCAGTAGTAAGAATACACGGCCGATAAAGCTTTGGCTAAATGCCATAATACGCTCATAGCTCAGCATTTCTGGTGCAACACCCAGTGGAATTAAAATTCCTAACAGAATGATGATAGCAGGGCCAATTACGGCGCTCCACATACCACCTGCACCAAATAATCCCCAGAAAATCGGCTCATCGGAACGTTTAGGCGTTAGATTCATCAGATTCTCCTTAGATTAAAATAACAATGCGATAGCTAAGATTGCTGCGGTAACAACAATCGTGAGAGCCCAGAAGCCTTTAACGATAGGCTCATCAGACATTTTCTTATCTTTCACAATAATACTGACGGCCTTTGGTGCAAGGTTGAACCACGTTGTGGTGTGCAGCAATGTAGCAGCCAGTGTAATAATGTTAATGATAAGAATGATTGGGTTACTTAAGAACCCAACAAAGCCAGCCCATGATTCAGGACCGCTTTTTAGCGCAAATACCCCATACAGGACTAAAATACTGAACCAGACCTGAAGGACTGAGGTGCTTTCACGCATGATGTAAAAGCGGTAGAAACCCAGCTTTTGCCACCAGTCGCCCTTCATTTCTCTGACATAGGGTTTACGTTTCGTAGTCATGACTTCAATTCTCCTTATCGTGGCTTCAGCATGGCGATAACAAAGTCTTGCGCGCTGGCAACTTTTCCTTGCTGAATAGCGCCAGCAGGGTCGACATGCTTAGGACAGACTTCAGAACAGTAGCCTACAAACGTACAGCTCCAGACACCATTGTCACCATTTAATAAGGTCATGCGCTCTTTCGCACCATGGTCTCGGTTATCTAAATTGTAGCGCTCTGCCAATGTGATTGCTGCTGGGCCGATGAACTCTGGGTTCAGTCCAAACTGTGGGCAAGCTGCATAGCACAGACCACAGTTGATACAGCCTGAGAACTGATGGTATTTGGCCATCTGTGCAGGCGTTTGTTTGTTTGGACCCTCAGAAGGTTTACGATCATTACCGATGATGTACGGTTTGATGGCTTCTAAACGCTCAATAAAGTGGGTCATATCGACAACAAGGTCGCGCTCGATTGGGAAGTTACCTAATGGCTCAACTTTCATACCTTGCGGGTATTCACGCAGGAATGTTTTACACGCCAGTTTAGGCACTTTATCGACCATCATACCGCAAGAACCACAAATCGCCATACGACAAGACCAACGGTAAGACAGGTCTGGAGCGAGGTTATCTTTGATATAGCCTAATGCATCTAACAAAGAAGTTTGCTCGTCGTAAGGGACATCATACGTCACCAAATGGGGCTCACTATCCGTTTCCGGATTGTAACGCATGATCTCCATTTTTAGGTGTTTCATATCATCCATTAGCTTGCTCCTTCTTTGCCTTATCTTGAGCTTCAGCTTCGGCACCGTAAACACGTTTAGCTGGCTGAGATTTCGTGATTTTCACATCACTGTATTCTAAACGAGGGGAGCCCTCTGGGTTATAGAATGCCAAAGTATGTTTAAGGAAATTCACATCATCACGCTCAGTGCAGCCTTCGTCCAGACGTTGGTGAGCACCACGTGATTCTTTTCGGTTAATTGCAGAGTGAGCCATACATTCCGCCACATCAAGGCCAAAGCCTAATTCAATGGTATACAGTAGGTCAGTGTTAAAGACGCTGCTATGGTCAGTAATTTCGACGTGTTTAAAGCGTTCTTTCAGTTCGGCAATCTTATCAACGGTTTTTTGCATTAACTCAGGTGTACGGTAGATACCGCAACCTTCTTCCATTGAAATACCCATTTCATCGCGAATTTTAGACCAGCTCTCTTTCCCTTTCTGGTTCATGAGTTTTTGCAGGTCATTTTCGATATCGCGGGTACGTGCTTCAATGGCGCTGGCATTTGCAGGGGTTGCTTCGGCGGCATGGCGTGCAGCTTCTTCACCCGCTAAACGACCAAATACCACCAGTTCTGCCAGTGAGTTAGAACCTAAACGGTTTGCACCGTGCAAGCCAACAGAAGAACACTCACCCACTGCAAATAGGCCTTTAATGCGTGTTTCAGTGCGTTGATCTGTTTCGATACCACCCATGGTGTAGTGAGCGGTTGGACGGACAGGAATAGGGTCTGTTACTGGGTCAACGCCCACGTAAGCTTTCGCTAATTCACAAATGAACGGTAAACGCTCATGGAGTTTTTCTGCCCCCAGATGGCGAAGATCCAGATACACAACATCACCACGGTGTGTGCTAATGGTGCGTCCTGCACGCCATTCGTGCCAGAAAGCTTGAGAAACTTTGTCACGAGGACCGAGTTCCATATACTTGTTTTCTGGTTTACCAAGTGGTGTCTCAGGGCCCATTCCGTAGTCTTGCAGGTAACGGTAGCCATCTTTGTTAACCAGAATACCACCTTCACCACGACAACCTTCGGTCATTAAGATACCTGAACCTGGTAATCCAGTTGGGTGATATTGAACAAATTCCATATCGCGCAGTGGTACGCCATGGCGGAATGCCATACCCATACCATCACCAGTTACAATACCACCATTGGTGTTATAACGATAAACACGGCCTGCACCACCCGTCGCCATCACGATCGCATTTGCACGAATTTGAACTTTCGTACCTTCCATCATGTTAAGTGCAACGAGTCCACGAGCTTGACCTTCATCAACAATGATATCGAGAACAAAATGCTCATCAAAACGTTGAATTTGAGGGTATTTTAATGATGTCTGGAAGAGTGTATGGAGCATGTGGAAGCCGGTTTTATCGGCAGCGAACCATGTGCGCTCAATTTTCATCCCACCGAAGCGGCGAACGTTAACTGAACCATCTGGTTTACGGCTCCACGGGCAACCCCATAATTCGAGTTGGGTCATCTCTGTTGGGCAATGTTCGACGAAATAATCGACGACATCTTGCTCACACAGCCAATCCCCACCTGCGACAGTATCATTAAAATGATAGTCATAGGAGTCATGAGCCTGAGTAACTGCGGCTGATCCTCCCTCTGCTGCCACGGTGTGGCTACGCATTGGGTATACTTTTGAGACCAGAGCAATCTTGATATTGGGATTTGCTTCAGCGGCAGCAATCGCTGCACGTAAGCCTGCGCCCCCGGCCCCGATAATCGCTAAATCGGCATTGAAGGTTTGCACTGCGCTTCTCCATTGTTCAAGTGTAAATTGATAAATTCTTTTAAATACTTTTGATAATTAGCTAGGTCATTTTCAATTCAACCTAATGTCAAATTGTCAAATCTCTCTTTTTTAATAGTAAATAATATAATAGCTAATAATGACTTATCGTGCTGTGAATTATAACGAATAGTCCAAGAGATAAATTTGATATAGAGGGGGGTTTTGGGTGAATTTACCCACGAAATGTGAGGTGGGTCATCTTTTTATAAAATGTTTTTACAATGAGAGTATTTTTAGCGTGTTAAGAATGAATAAAAAGAAATTTCAAATGATTATCATTATTTTTACATAAAAAGGCAGGATTAAAAACCAAGTAAACTAGTCGGATTTTATTCAAAGTAAGAGGATAATACTGTTATTTGCTGTGAAGATTTTAATTCATCTCGAATATTAAATTGGGACTTGCTTCACTCTTTATTTAAATACACTTTTTTATTTTTTAATTTCTCTATTTTAACGTATTGAGAAAGCGAATTGTTTCATTTTTTTGTTAACAGCTTTGTCACATAATATAAGTAATAATCATGTTTTCCCTCGCATAAACCCAGACGTTTAACATGACCTTACGACGTTATTTTTAGGTAAAAGCCCCGTTATCTGTAAAGGTTTGCTTAATCGAGTAAAGCCGAGGATAATCATGCCATCTTTACTCACCCTTAGTATGAAGAAGCCTGATTATTTCTTGATGGTGTTTTGCACTAGATAAATGTGCTTTTAAGCATACGAATGCATTGTGCGTCGTCCGAGAGGTGAGTACACTGCACGACTAAGTTTATTTTGGAGTCATCTTAATGAGTGATATAGCGAATTGGCAGCCAACCGCCCCCATCGCTAACCTGTTACAGCGTGCAAAAATTATTGCTGAAATCAGACGTTTTTTTACTGATCGCTGTGTACTAGAGGTCGAAACCCCCGCAATGAGTCAGGCTACTGTGACTGACTTTCACCTAGTGCCATTTGAAACACGTTTTGTGGGCCCAGGCGCTGCGCAAGGCATCAATCTTTACTTGATGACCAGTCCTGAATACCATATGAAACGCTTACTTGCTGCTGGCAGTGGGCCGATATATCAGCTTGGCAAAAGCTTTCGTAATGAAGAAGCGGGTAGGCACCACAATCCAGAATTTACGATGCTGGAGTGGTATCGCCCACACTTTGATATGTATCGCTTAATTAATGAGGTGGATGACTTATTGCAACAAGTGCTGGAATGTGAAAGTGCAGAGCTTCTTTCCTACCAACAGGCTTTTTTACGCCATTTAGATATCGACCCGTTATCCGCAGAAAAAAGTGAACTGCGCGAAGTGGCAGCACGCCTTGATTTAAGCAATATAGCTGCTCATGAAGAAGATAAAGATACGCTTTTACAGCTGCTGTTTACGATGGGAGTTGAGCCACATATAGGTAAAGAAAAGCCCGCTGTTGTGTATCACTTCCCTGCCACTCAAGCTTCTTTAGCGGTGATTAGCACTGAAGACCATCGCGTCGCAGAACGTTTTGAAGTGTATTATAAAGGTATGGAATTGGCTAATGGCTTCCATGAATTGACGGATGCGAGCGAACAGCGCCAACGTTTTGAACAAGATAACCGTAAGCGTGCAGCGATGGGGCTATCTGTTCAACCGATTGATGAACATTTATTAGCGGCATTAGAACATGGATTGCCTGATTGCTCGGGTGTTGCTGTCGGGGTTGATCGCTTGATTATGATTGCGTTAAATGCTGAAAGGATCAGTGATGTGATTGCTTTTCCTGTCACGATTGCATAACGCTTATCAAGCTTATAGCTCGTTATATAATGCAGCCAAATGGCTGCATTATTGTTTTTGGCACGGAAGCGATTATTTCTGCTTCTGTTGCTCTAAGAACTTAACCCCTAGATCAGGGAAGTCGGTAAAGGCACCATCAACATCGGCCTGGTTGTATATGATGTCATAAAGCTGTTGCCCATCTTTGGCATATTTAGGTAGTTTATCGACACGAATAGTGAATGGGTGAACCGCCATGTTGTTTTCGTGGGCTTCTTTTACCATACCATTCACTTTGATATTATTTGGAGTGGAATCTTCATTAATTAACATATGATAATCAGGGCCAATACCATCTGCATAAGTTGCAATTTCTTTCATCGCACCTGGTTTCATCATCCAATCGTAATTATAGTTTACCCATGTTCCATCTGGTTTCTTCTCTTGTGTTTCTTCCCAATCGGTATAGGCAATCAATTGAACTAATTTAAGGTTCATCCCCATTTCAGGCATTAATGTGTTTTTGATGCGTTTTAGATCATTGGGATCAAAAGATTGCAGATAAACATTCGAGTCTTTATCTGTGTAACCATACGCTTTTAACACCTCTAGGGTTTTCTTGGTAATATCTTTGCCTTCTTGCTGGTGGAACCAAGGCGCTTTAATTTCTGGATAAATACCAATATTTTTGCCCGTTGATTTGTTCAAGCCTTGAACAAACTCAATTTCTTCTTGGAAGGTGTGAACACGGAAATCAGATTTACCCATAGGGAAACGGTTCGGATAGCTTTGGACTTTCTTACCATCAACAATATCGAACCCTTCTGTGAACTTTAGGGATTTAATTTCTGGCAGCGTAAAGTCAATCGCATAATAACGGCCATCTTTTCGTGCGCGATCGGGGAATCGCTCAGCCACATCTGTTACGCGGTCAAGATAATGGTCATGTAGCACAACCAGCTCATTATCTTTCGTCATCACTAAATCTTGTTCTAGAAAATCTGCACCTTGTGCATAAGCCATCGCTTTAGCGGGTAAGGTGTGTTCAGGTAAGTAACCACTTGCACCACGATGGGCAATGACCACCTTGTTTGTCGCTTGCGCGGCTGCGGACACTGACATCACTAAAACCATACTTGCCACCAACGTTTTTAATGGAAAGTTCATGATTATATCTCCTTGGCACTTTTTGGATAAAAAAAAGGCTATATCATTATGATATAGCCCTCAGGTTTAGCGTTTATTCATAAACGAAATGTTTATTGAGAGTTCGCTAATTCGCGTTTGTGTTTGCTTTCGCTAATCATAACGATAAACAGCAGAACAACAGCAAGGGCTGAACCACCAATCATCACAGCGAAACCACCGTCCCAACCGAAGTAGTCAACGGTATAACCAACGATAGCACTTGCAGCTACTGAACCACCGAGGTAGCCGAATAGACCCGTAAAGCCAGCCGCAGTACCTGCTGCTTTTTTCGGTGCAAGTTCAAGGGCGTGCAAGCCAATTAGCATGACAGGGCCATAGATTAAGAAACCGATGATTAACATACAGGCCATATCGATATTTGGGTTACCTGCTGGGTTCATCCAGAACACGATAGTCGCGATGGTGACAAGAACCATGAAGAATACACCTGTTGCGCCACGGTTACCGCGGAACACTTTATCCGACATCCAACCACATAATAGTGTGCCTGGGATACCAGCGTATTCATATAAGAAGTAAGCCCATGAAGATTTATCCATTGCGAAGTGTTTCACTTCACGCAGATAAGTTGGTGACCAGTCAAGAACACCATAACGTAATAAGTATACGAATACGTTAGCAATCGCAATCATCCATAACAGTTTGTTCGGGAAAACATACTTCATGAAGATTTCTTTTGCAGTCAACTCTTGTTCATCAGATGCTTTATAGTCTGTTGGATAGTCGTTTTTGTACTCTTCAATTGGAGGAAGACCACAAGATTGCGGGGTATCGCGCATTAACGCAAATGCAATGATTGCAACGAGGATAGCAGCCAATGCAGGCATATACAGTGCGGCTTTCCAGTCGTTAAACCATGCCATACCTAACATGAATAGTAATGGCGGGATACCACCACCGACGTTGTGTGCACAGTTCCAAACCGAAACGATACCACCACGTTCTTTTTGTGACCACCAGTGAACCATGGTACGTCCACAAGGAGGCCAACCCATACCTTGGAACCAACCACAAAGGAACAGTAATACGAACATTACCATTATGCTCGATGTCGCCCATGGCACGAAGCCCATGATCAACATCACTGCGGAGGCTAGTATCAAACCAGCAGGTAGGAAGTAACGAGGGTTCGCGCGGTCAGAGAATGACCCCATGATAAATTTAGAAAAACCGTAAGCAATTGAAATTCCTGATAAGGCGAAACCTAAGTCACCTTTAGAAAACCCTTGCTCAACAAGGTATGGCATTGCTAAGGCAAAGTTCTTTCGGACGAGATAATACGCTGCGTAACCAAAGAAAATACCCATGAAGATCTGCCAACGAAGCTTACGATAGACGGGGTCTATCTTATCAGCTGGCAGCCTCTCTATATGAGGTGCTGGTTTAAAAATGCTTAACATATACGCCTCCGATGGCATGCTAATATTTATTTACACTTGATCGCTCTCGGTGCTGAGAAAGATTGAGTGTTTATTATTGGTGAAGTAACAAAAACGAAAACAATCGAGTAATTTAAGAGCTTTTATTTTCTTAATTGCTCTAAATTGTAGTCATTAAAAAACAATTTATCTGTAATCCAACGCACAATTATTGATTTTGTTTATGAAGTTGCATAGTAAATGACATTTGTGAATGGAATGGAACTAGAAATGTTAATTATTTTGTGATTTTCATCACGATTCTGTTCTTTTTAACCCTAAAAATGTACAGATCGCTTTCGTTTTTGTTCCTTATCAAACATTGAGCACGTTTCTGGTCTATATTTAATAATAGATTATAAAAATAGAATCTATACTTATCGATTATAGAAATTATTTATTAATGTGAGGAATGTGACATGAATGGCTCATCTGTGACTGAAACGGATGTCATCATTATCGGTGGTGGCGCAACAGGTGCAGGAGTCGCTCGTGACTGCGCTCGCCGAGGTTTAAGAACCGTTTTACTCGAAAGGCATGACATTGCGACTGGTGCAACAGGGCGTAACCATGGATTACTTCATAGTGGTGCACGTTATGCAGTTACCGACGGTGAATCTGCCAGAGAATGTATTGAAGAGAACAAAATCTTAAAGCGAATTGCTCATCATTGTATTGAGCGAACGGATGGTTTGTTTATTACATTGCCTGAAGATAGCCTCGATTATCAGCAGAAATTTATCACGGCTTGCCAAAGTGCAGGTATTGACGCTAATGCCATTGACCCTGCAGAAGCTATCCGTCTTGAGCCATCAGTTAACCCCGCATTAATTGGTGCGGTTCGCGTGCCCGATGGCACCGTAGACCCATTCCGCTTAACGGCTGCAAATATGTTAGATGCCAGAGAACATGGTGCAAAAGTACTGACTTACCATGAGGTTATTGGCCTTATTCGCGATGGTGATACTGTTCGCGGTGTGACAGTTTACGACCATCAGGCAAAAAAACAGTATGACATTTACGCAGAAATTGTCGTTAACGCAGGCGGGATCTGGGGACAAAAAATTGCCGAATACGGTGAGCTAAAAATTAAAATGTTCCCTGCAAAAGGGGCATTGCTCATTTTAGGTCATCGGCTAAATAACATGGTGATCAACCGCTGCCGTAAGCCTGCGGATGCGGACATTTTAGTGCCTGGCGATACAATTTCGCTGATTGGAACGACTTCCACACATATTGAATATGACCAAATCGACAATATGTATGTCACCCCAGAAGAGGTTGATATTCTTATTCGTGAAGGTTCGATGTTATCACCCGCATTGGCGACAACGCGCATTTTACGCGCCTATGCAGGCGTTCGTCCCTTAGTAGCTAGCGATGATGACCCTTCAGGGCGAAATGTGAGCCGTGGAATAGTGCTTTTAGACCATGCGAAACGCGATGGGATGGAAGGCTTTATCACCATTACAGGCGGTAAATTAATGACTTATCGACTGATGGCAGAATGGGCAACGGATAAAGTCTGTGAAAAACTCGGTCATTCAGCAAAATGTACAACGGCTGAAGCTGCACTGCCAGGTTCTCAACACAGCGCGGAAGAAGCCTTGCGCAACGTGGTTTCTATACCTGCACCAATTCGTGGTTCTGCAGTTTACCGCCACGGTGACCGTGCTTCCGCTATTTTAAGTACCGATCGTTTAGATAAAAGTTTAGTGTGCGAATGTGAAGCTGTAACGGCAGGAGAAGTACGTTATGCCGTCAATTCGCTCACTGTAAACAATTTATTGGATTTACGTCGCCGTACCCGCGTTGGGATGGGAACTTGCCAAGGAGAGCTGTGTGCTTGTCGAGCGGCAGGTTTACTCAATCGGTTTAATGTCACGACACCGCATGAAACTGAGCAGCAACTTGGTCATTTTCTCAATGAGCGTTGGAAGGGCGTTCGCCCCATCGCTTGGGGGGATGCATTGCGCGAAAGCGAGTTTACCAGTTGGGTTTATCATGGGTTATGTGGGATGAATGAAGCCACATTAGGCAAAGCATCTCAGAAGGAGGCGGATAATGAAATATGATGTGGTTGTGATGGGAGGTGGCCTCGCGGGGCTGCTTTGCGGTATTCGCCTAACCCAGTCTGGTCTATCTTGTGCGATAGTGAGTGCTGGGCAAAATGCGCTGCATTTTTCATCGGGTTCATTGGATTTATTAACGCATTTACCTGATGGCCAAATTGCAGAAA
This sequence comes from Providencia sp. PROV197, assembly GCF_028479625.1. Taxonomy (NCBI): domain Bacteria; kingdom Pseudomonadati; phylum Pseudomonadota; class Gammaproteobacteria; order Enterobacterales; family Morganellaceae; genus Providencia; species Providencia sp. PROV197. The sequence continues at coordinate 9,688 of NZ_JAMPNZ010000020.1, read as the reverse complement.
AACCACTGACAATGCTTAGTGAGTTAAAATCGCAAGCACCTTTTCACCCCTATAGTTTGATGGGGGAAAATCAAGTGACTGAGCTGGCTAGAATGGCAGAATCCATCTTGCAGCAAACGGGGATTCGCTTAAAAGGTTCTTGCGAAGAAAATCATTATCGCATCACGCCGTTAGGCCATAAACGCATGACGTGGCTGAGCCCTGAGTCAGTCCCTACCATTGGCTTACATCAAAAAATGGATGTCAGCAAAATTGCCGTTGTCGGTATTGAAGGGTTCTTGGATTTTCAGCCACAAATGGTAGCCGATGAGTTACAACGAGAAGGAATACAGGCAAGTGCTCATTATGTGCATTTGCCTCTACTTGACCGACTGCGCGAAAACCCAAGTGAGTTTAGAGCGATTAATGTCGCTCGTTGGCTCGACAGACCCGAAAACATGGACCAAATCGTTGGGGAGATTTCGCCATTAATTGCTGATGCCGAAGCTGTTTTTATGCCTGCTTGTATAGGGCTGGACAGCGAACAGCCAATGTTGGAATTACAGAAACGATTAGGTAAGCAACTGTATTTATTACCCACTTTACCACCTTCATTATTAGGTATTCGCCTGCATGAGATGCTATTACGTCAATTTCGTCGCCAAGGTGGGATTGTCATGCCAGGGGACAAAGTGACATCGGTAAATCATTCAGAAGGCCGTATTGAATCTGTGCAGACTCGTAATCACGGGGATATTTCGCTCAAGGCTAAACATTTTGTGTTGGCAACGGGGAGCTTCTTTAATAATGGTTTAGTCGCTGAGTTTGACCGTGTGTATGAACCGCTGATGAATTTAGATTTGTGTGAAATTTCAGAACGTGCGAAATGGACCAATCAAGAGTTTTTTGCTTCCCAACCTTATATGGCCTTTGGTGTGAAAACAGATGAAAATCTGCGGGCTCAAAAAGCGGGAAAAGCGATTGAAAACCTGTATGTTGCAGGAGCGGTACTTGGTGGCTTTGACCCATTAACCCAAGGCTGCGGTGCGGGGGTTTCAATGATTAGCGCATTATTTGCCGCGAATGAAATCATTAATGAAGTGAGTAAAAACAAAGCGATGCAGGTGGAGGTGGCACAATGAGTATTCAAGATGCAAGCTTTGAAAGCTGTATTAAATGCACGGTGTGCACGACATATTGCCCCGTCGCGAAAGTGAATCCATTGTATCCGGGCCCAAAACAAGCGGGGCCAGACGGTGAGCGTTTACGCTTAAAAGACCCGATGCTCTATGATGAAGCTCTTAAATATTGTACTAACTGTAAACGTTGTGAAGTTGCTTGCCCATCGGATGTAAAAATTGGCGATATTATTGCCCGTGCAAGAAATACCTATAGCCAGCAAAAACCGAAAATCCGCGATGCAATCCTCAGCCATACGGATTTAATGGGCTCACTTTCTACGCCATTTGCTCCCGTGGTAAATACTATTACAGGGTTAAAACCTGTTCGCCAAATTTTGGATAAGGCGTTAAAAATAGACCATCGCCGTGAATTGCCTAAATATTCATTTGGGACATTCCGTCGTTGGTATTCTAAGCAAGCGGCAGAACAAGCTAAATTTGAAGAGCAGGTTGCGTTTTTCCATGGTTGCTATGTCAATTATAATCACCCGCAGTTAGGGAAAGACTTAATTAAAGTCTTTAATGGGATGAATATTGGTGTGCAACTGCTTAAACGTGAAAAATGCTGTGGTGTTGCATTGATTGCTAACGGTTTTATGAAACAAGCGAAACGCCAAGCTAACGTTAACTTAGAATCACTCCAAGAAACGATCTTAGAAAAACATATACCTGTGGTCGCAACATCGTCGACGTGTACATTTACAATCCGTGATGAATATACCCATGTATTGGATGTAGATACCTCAGAAATGCGTGACAATATCGAGCTGGCAACGCGTTATATTTACCGTCTTTTAGAGCAGGGGCGAGAGCTTAAGTTGAAACACACACCATTAAAAGTCGCCTACCATACTCCATGCCACATGGAAAAAATGGGTTGGACATCTTATACGCTAGAGTTAATAAAACGCGTGCCTGGTGTTGAGTTAATAGTACTTGATTCCCAGTGCTGTGGTATTGCAGGGACTTACGGGTTTAAGAAAGAGAATTATGAAGTTTCACAAGGCATTGGTGCAGGGCTATTCCGCCAGATAGAGGAAAGTGGGGCTGATATGGTCATCACAGACTGTGAAACCTGTAAATGGCAAATTGAGATGTCCACAAGTAAGAAATGTGAGCACCCAATTTCACTCTTAGCAAAAGCATTATAGTTAACTGAATTGTAGGGTTGTTATTCTTTGTTTTAGCTGAGTTTAACCCAGTTGGAGATAGCATTTCGCTATCTCCTTTTTTATGCTTAATGTTGACGAATTAATTGTTTTTTTTCTGAATTTGCAAAGAAGTATTTCAAGATGAAATTCAGTAAAACGCCATAAGCAGGTAAGAAAAAGAGCATACAAATAAGTAACTTAAAGACGTAATCGACTAACGCGATTTCCACCCAGTTTGCCGCCATAAATGGGTCACTACTGCGGAAAAAGGCGATAAAGAAGAAAGCGATGGTATCAATTAAATTACCAAAAAACATGGCGCAAGCAGGTGCAACATACCAGCGTGCATTTTGACGTAATTTATTGAAAACGCTGACATCTAATATTTGCCCAAGTACATATGCCATAAAACTTGCGGCAGCAATACGCGCAACGAATATATTAAACTCAGAGAGCGCAGTAAAACCTTGCCATTCACCTTGAAAAAATAGCGCAGAAATAACATAGGAAATCAGCAGTGCAGGCAACATGACTGCCGTAATAATTCGCCGAGCAAGCGGTGCGCCATAGATACGGACGGTTAAGTCAGTGGCCAAAAAGATAAAGGGAAAGGTAAACGCGCCCCATGTTGTATGGAAGCCGAAAATATTAATCGGCAACTGCACAAGGTAGTTACTGGATGTAATAATTAAAATATGAAATAAAGATAGCCAAATTAACGCAGTGGCTTTTTGCTGCGGAGTAAAATCAAACATATTGTACCTTTTTAGTCGCAATGGGGTGAGGGAACCCATGATATTCATCCCTAAATCGGGAGTAGCGCATCATACGCCTGTTGCGCAACAAAAGCAAAACTGTTCATTCATCAACGCGCATTTTATTATATAATCAATCCATTGATTCTTTTAAGAAGTCGTTTATATGTCTGATTTATTTAATAATGCAACCAAAACCCTTGATACACTAGGCTTACGCTGCCCAGAGCCCGTGATGTTAGTGCGTAAAACGGTTCGGAATATGGCCGAAGGCGAGACATTACTGGTTATTGCCGATGACCCTGCAACGACCCGTGATATTCCCGGTTTTTGCCGTTTTATGGAGCATGACTTGCTGGCGGTTGAAGCTGAAAGCGCCCCTTACCGTTATTTGTTACGTAAAAAAGCCAGCGGATTATAGGTTATAGTGCTGGTTGAGCGCTTGAGCCAACAAGGGAACAACCCGTTGAAATTCATCGCGTAAGTCCTTGTGTTTCATCGCAAGCTCCATGACGGCAACTTTGCGATGATTGACGAGTTCATCATCATCAATAACCGTGATATCAACAATGGGAAATGTTTTGCTATATAAATCTGATGCGACATCTGGCCAATGAAAGTAATGTGTCCAAGGTTGAGCATATGGATAAGGGCTCACTTTTCCGTGGTAAAATAATACAGGTACAACTAACGGTAAGTCTTTATTGCCTTGTTGTAGATGTTGATTCATGGCTAAAAAGCGTAATGCATCAACTGCCATCCCCTTAGCTTATCTGGCGATGATTGGTGCTCAACTAACATATAAATATACCCATCACCTTGCTGTGTTTCGACGGTATACAAGACATCTGAGAAACGCGAATACAGCTGTTTATCAATAAAAAATGTGTTGGTTATCGCTAATGTGTCGAAATGGCATAATTGCTTAATATGGGGGGAAAGGTGGATATCAAAAAAGTCACGCGCATTATCAACTTTAGACATAAACCCTTTAAAGGCGGCGTCATTGGGTGTTGAATCACGCTGTTTTACCATATTGATTCCCCACTTAACAGATAGCTTGCTTACGTGGGTAATTTTACGCAGCTTTCGGATTCACGGATAAAAAAATTGTCCTAAAATTACGGATGAGATGGTAATTAACTAATTGTAATAATTGATTATATTAAGTTGTGATTCGAAAAAAAAAGCGCCACATTGGGCGCTTTGCTTAGTTGATGAAACACTACTTTTTCACTTGAGGTAATTTTACTCGAAGTAACCGTACAGCATTCGCGGTTACAAGTGCGGTTGCACCTGAGTCCGCAAGCACTGCTACCCAAAGTCCAGTGATCCCGAGTAAACTTGTGACTAAAAATACGCCTTTTAGCCCAAGCGCTATCGTGATGTTTTCACGGATAATTTTCCGCGTTGCACGGGATAGCGCAATAATTTCTGGTAAGCCCGTTAAACGGTTATGAGTTAAAGCGGCATCCGCGGTTTCTAACGCAACGTCAGTACCACTACCCATTGCCACACCAATGCTCGACGCTTTCATTGCAGGGGCATCGTTAATGCCATCACCGACCATCATGGTGCTATGGTTACGGTTCAGCTCCATAACTGCGGTGACTTTATCTTCTGGTAGTAAACCCGCACGGAACTCCATACCTAATTGGCCTGCAATTGCTCCCGCAGCACGCGGGTTATCCCCCGTTAACATGACGGCATTGACATTGAGCGCTTTGAGCATGCTCATCGCATCAGTGGCATCTGTGCGTAATGTGTCTTGTAGCGCAGTTAAACCAATAACTCGGTTATCTTCCAATGTGACAACGACCGTTTTACCTTCAGCTTCCAATGCTTCAACTTTGCTTTGCCATTCATTTTCTAATGGCGTCTCTAAGCGATTCGGTGCACTAACTAGTATGTGCTTATTATTCAGGAACCCTTCGACACCTTTTCCTGCAAGCGCTTTACGGTCTTGTGCTTCAGTTACAGCTAAAGAGAGCTCTTCTGCTTTATTTACCACTGCTTTTGCCAATGGGTGGTGTGAGCCAACTTCAACAGATGCTGTGATTTGGACTAATTCACTTTCGGTCATTCCATCAACAGGAACCAAGTTAGTGACGTGGGGTTTACCTTCCGTCAGCGTACCTGTTTTATCTAATGCGATAGTGGTGATGGTACCGAGTTGTTCAAGTGCTGCGCCACCCTTAATCAATGCACCGCGACGTGTTGCTGTTGCAAGGGCTGAGGTTATTGCCGCAGGCGTTGATATCACAAGCGCACATGGACAACCAATTAAGAGTAATGTTAAACCGCGGTAGATCCATGTTTCCCAAGGTGCAGAAAAGAAAATTGGTGGGATAATAATCACTAACGCTGAAATTAACATGATAATCGGCGTATAAATACGGCTGAAGCGGTCGATAAAGCGCTCAATAGGTGCACGGCGTTCTTCTGCTTCTTCAATCAGCTGCAAAATACGGTCAATCGCGTTCTGGCCTTGCTCTGAAACCACTTTCATTTGCACTGCACGGTCAACGGATAAGCAACCTGCTGCGACTTTTTCACCTGCGTTGCGTTCAACAGGAACGGATTCCCCTGTTAGTGCACTTTCATCAAAGCTCGCAAAACCTGAAACTAACACGGCATCCGTTGGTAAACGCCCGCCTGGTGCGACTTCAATAATGTCCCCAGGGCGCAGTTGTGCAACAGGAACTGTGGTTTTTTGCCCATCTTTAATGAGAATTGCATCTTCTGGAACCAGAGCCATTAATGCGCTGACCCCGCGACGAGCTCGACCTGCCGAATAGGACTCGAGCATTTCTCCTAGCATAAACAGTAAGATAACCATAGCGGCTTCTTCTGTAGCTTGAATAAAAATTGCCCCTACAGCGGCAACGGTCATCAATGTTTCGATAGCAAAAGGGGTGCCCGTTCGAATTAAACGTAATGACTTACTCGCGATAGGGTATAACCCATATAAGGTGGTTAAAATAAAGGCGATGTTCCCGATTTTCGGGCTAAATGCTTCAATTCCCCAGCTGATTGCCATCAATATTGCTAAGATAATGACTGGCTTAGCTTCGCTCAGTAAGCTTTGTGGTGGTGCAATAGCCGCCGCGTTATTACTACCGACTTCGAGTAATTCATAGCCAGCAGCTTCTACGGTAGAACGAACCGCTGCACTGATGTTAGTATTTGCATCAACCACTAATTTTTCAGTAGCAAACAAGACTTTGGCTTGTTTGACGTCGCCGATTTGGCCAACAGCATTTTCAATTTTATTGGCGCAGCTTGGGCAATCCATCCCACGGATAATCCAGCTAAAACGCTGCCCAGCGGCTTGCAAAGGTTCAACTTCATCAGTGGTGTTTGCTGTTACTCCACAACTACCACTATGTTGGTGCTCGTGAGCCCCATGGGAATGCTCTCCATGGTTGTGATCTGAGTGACATCCACCACTGTGTCGGTGGGATTCCTCATCGTCATCAGGGTGTTTTTTGACGTCGCTATGCTCATGAACATGTGAGTCATTACTCGCCAGTGTACTTTTTTGTGGCACAGTGGATGAACATGCACTTGTGCTTGAACAGCAAGAGCTTGTATGTGTATGATTTTCTTTATGAGAGTGTGAGTGCATAAGCGCCCCCTTATCCAACTATAATGAGTTCCATCACTGATTGTTGATAAGTCTACACTCTGGAGTCTACTCCAGAGTCAAACGAAAAGAGGGAAGCCAACTGATAAAATTCTCAAATAGCATTTTTTATCAATTGGCACTTATTGCAGGAGGCGTTATAAATAAATTGCGCGGACAATAAAGAATTGTCCAAGGAAATATAATGCAGCAACAACCGCTTTTGAGGCTTTGAATGGTAAGCGAAAATGGGCAATTAACCACACGCAGTTAGATAAGAAAAGCAGCGATGCCCCCACCATTATGGAGAAGTTATATTCACGCCCAAGGCCAAAATATTGATCGCCAGCGACCCAAGCCATAATCATACACATGATTAAAGATGCAAAAACAATGGCTTGTAGGTTTTCCAACTTGCCCCAAATAAGAACAAGTGTGATAGCAGCAATAATGAGAGGCGCGGCTAACCAAGGCAAAAATAAACCAAAGTTTAATTGCATACCAAAGCTAATCGTGTAAATCAGGTAGCTAAGGAACATGAGGGTGACAGAAGTTAGTAAGTGCTCACTTGAAAACATTCGTGAGAGATCTGCAATCAGTGAAACCAACAACCCACCAAGAATAAGGTAATTTTGTAGATTTAAATCATCGGAACTCCAGCCCCAAAAAAGTAACAATAACAGCGTGATAGGGCGGAATAACCAACGTTGCCATCCTGGACCGCGATAGGCCGCATCGACATATAACCAGCCAGAAAAAAGCACTGCAAGAAATGGCCAACTAATCATACACATATCCTTATAAGTTCAATAAATGAAACGACAAAGGGTCGCTCACTGAGATAACGTGTTCTGTTTCTACAAATAAGATAAACTATAGTTAGGAACTTTTTAAGCGAAATGCACAAATTATGAATAAACCAATATTATTGATTATCGTTATTGCAATCATTGCCGTGCTTGCGACTAAACGTTTTTTTGACCAACGCAAGCAAAATGAAATCAACGATAATTCTTTACCTGTTAGTTACTTAGTAAAAGTAGATAACAAAAAAGATTATCCTTATCCCAATATGCGTTCCCGAGAACGTGATGTGGTTTCCCCTGAAACTTTTCGCTACGAGATTTATTTTAAAACGTTATCCAGTGGCGAAGTGATTAAATCTATTGTAACAGAAGAACAATATCGCGGTGTTGAGTTAGGTCGAGAAGGTAAACTCACTCTACAAGGAACGCGTTTTATCCGTTTTGAGCCAAATTAACTTATTGCCCTGATTGTTTTTTTTTCGCTTCGTCTAAGGCAGCCTTGGTTTTTTTCTGCATCGCTAACATTTCGAATACCCCAAAGAAAAAGATGCGAGTTTGCACTAAACCTGAAATTTTTTCGCCTTTAGGTAATGTGGCTTTTAGGAAAATGGTTTGCAATGCATGCATGAAAATCATAAAGACCATTGCGATATCCATAAAATATTTCAATGGCTTAGGAAATGGGTGGATCAAGTTGAATACCATAAAACCCCAAACGCAAATCATAAGCAGGCGACCAACGTTAATTAACATACTTTTTTCCTAAAGTGAGGTTCGAATAAATAAGCGATAGGCAACTTGGCCCGCAATTTTTTCACGATGAAGCTGCCAGTTTGCTGGAAGGTCAGTAAGTGGTGACTCCGCTTCTGACTCTACGTATACCCAGCTTTCGTCTGCTAACCATTGGTTTTTTTCGAGTAATTGAATTGTTTCAGTGAGCAAGCCTTTACGAAATGGAGGGTCAATAAATACCACGTCAAAAGGGCTTCCCTGTTGGCTTAATACGGTCAGGCTACTGTTATTAATAACGGTTGCATCCTCTGCCTGTAAACGCGCTTTATTTTCAGTGAGCAATTGTGAGTTTTGTTTATCCAGCTCAATAAATGTGACGTTTTGCGCAAAACGTGAAAGCGCCTCAAAACCGAGTGAGCCACTTCCTGCAAAGCAATCAAGGCAGCGCGCATCACGAATAACTGGCATTAACCAATTAAATAATGTTTCTTTGATGCGGTCTGTAGTTGGACGTAAGCCCTCACTATCACGGACTGGTAACTTTCTACCACGCCACTTCCCACCAATAATACGAATTTGCCCTAAAGGGGCTGATTGTGGTTTTCTTGCCATAATATGTATTGCTACTTAGCTAATTGTGTACTTAAAAATGATTGTTACCATTGTATACCTGTCAGGCGATAAGTTGCAGTGTTGTTATCCCCAATTGGCTGAATTTCGATTATAGCGTGTCGTTTTCACAGTTTTAACATAAAAATTCCGATTAAATTGTCAGGATTTTTCTTTCAGATATGTGTTGCGAGGCGATGAAATGATAGACTGCATGTAATTTGATTGCGATTTGATTATCGAGCGCCATATTTTTACCGCGAGGAGTGTAGTGGCAGATGGCTAAAGACAAGAAAAAAGGCTTTTTTTCATGGCTAGGTTTTGGTCGTAAAGATGAAGAAGAGACTCAAAAACAACAAGCTCAGCAGGAAGAAGCTGCAAATGAGGTTGAAAATCAACACCCTGTAGAAGATGCCGCTGCCTCAGAAGCAGAACGTCAATACCAAGCGGAGCAAGCTGCGATTAAAGCAGCAGAGGATGAAGCTGAGCGCCAGTATGAAGCGCAACAAGCCGCAATAGAAGCCGCAACAGAACAAGCAGAACTTGAACGTAAGGCTCAGCTAGAGGCGATCCAAGCTGCGCAAGAGCAAGCAGAACGTGAGCGTTTTGCAGCAGAAGAAGCGCGTTTAGCTGAAGAAAAGGCAGAGCGTGATCGCCAAGAAGAAGCGGCTCAACGCCTTGCTGAAGAAGAGTTAGAGCGTCAGCGTGAAGCTGAATTGGCTGCGGTCAAGGCCGCAGAAGACGCAGCAGAGCAGCAACGTCAAGCCGATTTGGCCGCGATTAAAGCAGCAGAGGACAAAGCTGAACGTGAACTGCAAGAAGCTGCCCGTTTAGCCGAAGAGCAAGCAGA